>JADGPD010000076.1 GCA_017882615.1 Thermoleophilia bacterium | reverse complement strand
GATGTGGCAGAGGCGAACGCAGGGAATCGGCGTCGTCTCGGCCGAAGACGCGATCCGCCTCGGCCTGTCGGGGCCCAACCTGCGCGCATCGGGCCTGAACTGGGACATCCGGAGGAGCGAGCCCTACCTCTTCTACGACCAGGTCGAGTTCGACGTGCCGGTCTACGAGGACGGCGACTCCGACGCCCGGGCTCGCGTCCGCATCGACGAGATGCGTGAGTCGCTGCGAATCGCCGAGCAGTCGCTCGACAAGATCGAGCAGATGGCGACGGAGCCCTGGATCAGCGACGAGCGCAAGGTCGTGCTGCCGCCGCGCGAAGAGCTACAGACCTCGATGGAGTCGCTCATCCATCACTTCAAGCTCGTCAGCGAGGGCTACCGCGTTCCTGCGGGCGAGGTCTACGTCGCAATCGAGGGGCCGCGCGGCGAAGAAGGCTGCTACGTCGTCTCGGACGGAGGCGCGAAGCCCTGGCGCGTGCACTTCCGCGCACCGAGCTTCCTTGCGATCGCGGCGGCGCCGACGCTTTGCCAGGAGCACCTGATTGCCGACCTGATCGCCATCTCGGCCTCGCTCGACACGCTGATGGGAGATTCCGACCGGTGACCGGGCTCTTCGCCGAGATCCAGGCTGTTGCCGGCCGCTATCCGGAGCCCAAGTCGGCGGTGCTGCCGGCGCTCAGGCTGGCGCAAGAGCACTACGGCCACTTGACGCCGGAGGCCCTGCGCGAGGTCGCGAGCGCGCTCGGCACCACGCCGGCCTACTGCCGCGGTATTGCCAGCTTCTACGACATGTTCCACCTGGCGCCCGTCGGCGAGCACATGATCGACGTCTGCACCAACGCCTCCTGTGCGCTCGTGGGCGCCGCGCAGGTGCTGGAGGCCTTCGAGCGCGAGCTCGGCATCCGCGCCGGCGAGACGACGCCCGACGGTCGTATCACCTTGCGCAGCGCCGAGTGCCTGGGCGGCTGCGGCAGCGGCACCGTCGTCTCGATCGACGAGCGCTACCGCCAGCCCGTCAAGCCCGAGGACGTGCCGGCGATCGTCGAGGAGCTGCGCCGTGGCTAAGGCGAAGCATCCCATCCTCGTTCTCGCCGGCGCCGAGCAAGGCGATCTGCGCGCGCTCGAGGACTACCGGCGGGCCGGCGGCTACGCCTCGCTCGAGAAGGCGCGCAAGCTGGGTCCGGGCGCCACGCTCGAGCAGATCAAGCAGGCCGCCGTACGCGGCCGCGGCGGCGCGGGCTTCCAGATGGGCCAGAAGGCCTCTTTCCTTCCCTCTCCCGGACAGGCGAAGAGCCCGATCTACCTGGTCGTCAACGCCGACGAGTCCGAGCCGGGCGCCTTCAAGGACCGCGAGATCATCAACCGCGTCCCGCACCGCCTGATCGAGGGCATCCAGATCGCGGCGCTCGCGATCGGCGCCGAGCGTTGCTTCGTCTACATCCGCGGCGAATATCTGAGCGAGTACGAGGTTCTCTCTGCGGCACTCGCCGAGGCCGAGGCGGCCAAGTTGGTGAGCGTCCCGATTCTCGTGCACCGCGGCGCCGGCGCCTACATCTGCGGCGAGGAGACCGCCCTGCTCGAGTCGCTCGAGGGCAAGCGCGGCCAGCCGCGCTCCAAGCCGCCTTTCCCGGCTCTCGTCGGTCTCTACAACTCGCCGACGCTGATCAACAACGTCGAGACGATCGCCACGGTGCCCAAGGTGATCGAGCTCGGCGGCGAGGCCTACGCCAAGATCGGAGTCAAGGACTCGACCGGCACCAGGGTCTTCTCGCTCTCGGGCGATGTGGTGCGCGGCGGCAACTACGAGCTACCGCACGGCACCAGCTTCCGCGAGCTGATCTACGACTGCGGCGGCGGCATCGCGGCGGGTCGCAAGCTCAAGGCGATCATTCCCGGCGGCTCCTCGTCGCCCGTCCTCCCGGCCGATCAGGTCGATCTGTCGATGGACTTCGACAGCGTCCAGAAGGCGGGCTCGTTCCTCGGCTCGGCCTCGGTGATCGTGATCGACGAGCGCGCCTGCATGGTTCAGCTCGCGCTACGGATCGGCCAGTTCTACATGAACGAGTCCTGCGGCAAGTGCACGCCCTGCCGCGAAGGCACGCGCTGGATCGAGATGATCCTGCGCAAGATCGAGCAAGGACGCGCCTCGCACGCCGAGCTCGACCTGCTCGCGGACGTTTGCGATCGCGTGCTCGGCAAGTGCCTGTGCGCGCTCGGTGACTCCGACGCGATGGCGGTCGCCAGCTACGTGAAGCACTTCCGCGCCGAGTTCGAGGCGCACATCGAGCAGGGAGGGTGTCCTTACGGCGACACCAGCTCGCTCGCGGGAGTGCGCTCACCCGTGGATGAGATCTACCGCGGCCGGATCGGTCAGGAGGCGGCGCTGTGAGCGCGCCCGAGCTAGTTGGCGGGTCCGCCGCCGACCGCGAGCGCATTGCGCACGAGCTCGTCACCGTCACGATCGACGGGCGCCAGGTGCAGGTGCCCAAGGGAACCGGCCTGGTCGAGGCGGCGGCGGCGGCCGGCGTCGAGATTCCGGTCTTCTGCTACGAGCCCAGGGTCGGCGCGGGAATCGGCGCCTGCCGCATGTGCCTGGTCGAGATCGAGGGCATGCCGAAGCTTCAGACCGGCTGCACGACGCCGGTGACCGACGGCATGGTCGTGCACACCGCCGGCACGTCCGAGCAGGCCGCCGCGGGCCAGAGCGCCACGATGGAGTTCCTGCTGCTCAACCATCCGCTCGACTGCCCGGTCTGCGACAAGGGCGGCGAGTGCGCGCTGCAGGACCTGAGCTTCCGCTACGGATCGGGCAAGACGCGCATGACCTTCCGCAAGCGCAGTCTCGAAAAGCCGATTCCGATCTCGCCCACGATCGCCCTCGACCGCGAGCGCTGCATCATGTGCTTCCGCTGCACGCGCTTCTCGCAGGAGGTCGCGCAGGACGAAGAGCTCTCCGCCGTCAACCGCGGCGCGCTCTCGATGATCGCGACCTTCGAGGACGAGCCCTACCGCGGGCCGTTCTCGGGCAACGTGACCGAGCTCTGCCCGGTGGGTGCGCTGACCTCGACGCAGTACCGCTTCAAGGCGCGCCCCTGGGAGTACGAGCAGGCGGCCAGCGTTTGCGGCCTCTGCCCGGTGGGCTGCAACGTGGCCGTGCAGAGCCGCGAGGGCCGGGTTCAGCGCGTTCTCTCGCGCAACCACCCCGAGGTAGACCGCGGCTGGCTCTGCGACAAAGGTCGCTTCAGCTACTCCCACCTCTACTCCGAAGAGCGCATTCTCACGCCGCGCCGGCGCGGTGTGCGCGAGCTCGAGGAACTGGGCTGGGAGCAGGCTCTGGACGAGCTGGAAGGAATGATCGAACGAGCCCAGGGCGAGGTCGTCCTGGCTCTCTCGGGCTCGGAGACGCTCGAGCTGGCCTACGCGCTGGCCAAGATCGTGCGCCAGGGCGCCGGCTCCGACCGCGTGGTGCTGCCCGAGCAGGCCGCCGACGCGCTCGATCCCTTCCGCGTGCCGATCTCGGCGCTCGCCGAGGCCGAGGAGATCGTCGTCTTCGAGGAGTGCCCCGTGCTCGACCGCGCGCCGCTGATCGAGCTCTGGCTCAAGCAGGCGCGGCGAAACGGCGCGCACGTCACCCGAATCGGACCGTCCGGGGATATTCAGCGCGGGCGCGGCGAGGCTGCCCTCGCCTGCCAGGAGCTGGCCGAGAAGGAGAGCGCGCTCGGCAAGCGATTGCGTGCGGCCGAGCGAGCGATCCTCCTCTGGTCGGGCGGCGGCGGAGCCGGCGGTTGCCACCTCGCCGCACTCGCCCATGCGCTCGGGTTGCACGAGAAGGAAGGTTCGGGAGCGCTGCTTCTTCCGGCCAGCCCGAATGCGCGCGGCGTCGCCGAAGCCTGGGCCGCGGCCGGAGACGAGAATCGCCAGCCGAGGCAGATCGGCCTGCTCGTGGTCTCGGGCGACGAGGCGGCGAGCGAGCCTCAGGTGCGCCAGCTTGCCGAGCACGCTCGCGCGACCGTGGCGCTGACTTTGTTTGCCGGCGACAGTGGCGAATGGGCCGACCTGGTGCTGCCCGCGACGGGCTATCTGGAGCGAAGCGGAACGATGCGCAACCTCGAGGGTCGCCTGCAGCGGCTGCGCGGCGCCACCGGCTCGCCCGCTCGCCGGGAGCTCTCCTGGCTGGCCGAGCTGGCCGGGCGCCTGGGCGTAGATCTTCCAGGCAGCGAAGCCGCGCTGTTTACGGAGCTGTCGGCGAAGGTGCTGGACGGTATCTCGCTTGCCTCGCTCGGCGACCGGGCTCCGCTCCCGCCACGCGTTGAGGCACAGACTTTCGAGGCCGCCCGAGCGGAGTCGCCTCCAACCTTGCTCGGTGGACCGCTCGAGCTGATCCGCTACCGCGCACTCTTCTCCGGGCCCGAGGTCGAGCACGTCCCGGAGCTTTCATTCCAACGCCCGGCGGCGGAGGTCGAGATCTCCCCCGAAGACGCCGACCGGCGCGGAATCTCGGGCGGCAACGAGGTCGTCGTACGCTCGAACGGAACCCGGGTTACGCTGCGCGCCCGCATCAATGCCGCGCTCCTGCCCGGTATGGTCAGAGTCGCCGCGGAGCACTGCGCCGAGCTGGCGCGGGGCGTGGAGGTGAGCCGGCCTTGACCCTGCCGCTCGCTCACATGCTCATCGTCGCGCCGAAGCGGGAGGTCTGGTGGATCGGCGCCATCGAGGCCCTCGTCATCCTCAACGCTCTGCTGCTCACCTTTGCCTTCATGACGCTGATCGAGCGCAAGGTGCTCGGTCGCTTGCAGCTTCGCTACGGCCCCAACCGCGCCGGCCCGTTCGGGATCATCCAGCCCTTCGCCGATCTGATCAAGCTGGTGCGCAAGGCGCCCTTCCAGCCCGACCGCCTGATCCATCCCGCTCTTTACCTGGGCGCTCCCGTGCTTTCGGCGACGATGGCCTTCCTGGCTTTCTCCGTCATCCCCTGGGGCGGCGGCTGGGAGCTCTATGGCTACCAGATCGACGGACAGGTGGTGAACGTCCCGATCTCGCTGGTCGTGGTCTTCGCCATCGGCTCGATCTCGACCTACGGCGTGCTGATCGGCGGCTGGGTCTCGGAGTCGAAGTTCGCGCTGCTGGGCGCCATGCGTACCGGCGCTCAGCTCGTCTCCTACGAGGTGGCTCTCGCGCTGTCGGTGCTGGGCGTCGTGCTGATGGCGCGCTCGCTTTCGCTGACCGAGATCGTCGCCGCTCAGCACCGCACCATCTGGTACGTCGTCCCGCAGATCGTCGGCTTCGGCTGCTTCGCCATCGCGGGTGTTGCCGAGGTCGGCCGGGCGCCCTTCGACCTGCCCGAGGCCGAGCAGGAGTTAGTCGCCGGCTACCACACCGAGTTCTCGGGGATGCGCTGGGGCCTGTTCCAGATCGCCGAGTACGTGCACATGATCACCGTCTCGGCGCTGATGGTGACGCTCTTCTTCGGCGGCTGGCTGTTCCCGGTGCTGCATCGCTTCGGCCCGATCTGGTTCGTGCTCAAGCTGGCGATCGTGCTCTTCTGCTTCATCTGGGCACGCGCCTCGCTGCCTAGATTGCGCTACGACCAGCTGATGAACCTCGGCTGGAAGGTGCTCCTGCCCATCGCAACCGTGAACGCAGTTGCAACGGCCTTCTTCGTGGTGCTCAGATGATCGGCTCGACCCTGATCACCGTCGGTCGCTCACTCGGCGTCACGCTGAAGCAGATCTTCCGCGGCACGGTGACCGAGCAGTACCCGGAGTACAAGCGCCCGGTCTATCCGCGCTTCCGCGGCCGCCACCGGCTCAACCTGCACGAAAACGGGCTCGAGAAATGCGTCGGCTGCTCGCTCTGCGCTGCCGCCTGCCCGGTCGACTGCATCCGCGTCGTCGCCGCCGAGAACAGCGCCGACAATCGCGTCTCGGCCGGGGAGCGCTATGCCCGCATCTACGAGATCAACCTCAGCCGCTGCATCTTCTGCGGCTACTGCGAGCTGGCCTGCCCGTTCGACGCGATCACGCTCGGCAACGACTACGAGCTGAGCGAGTACTCGCGCAGCGACCTGATCTACACCAAGGAGATGCTCCTGGCAGATCCGATCAAGCGCACGCCGGTTGCCGACGCGGCGCTGTACGACACCCCGACCCCCTATTACAGGACGGACAGTTGAGCGCCGGAAACATCCTCGTCTGGATCGTCTGGTTCACGGCCGCCGCCGGTTGCATCGGCTCGGCGCTGGCCGTGGTCGCACTTCGAAACGCGCTCTTCTCGGCTCTGGCGCTGATCGGCAACCTCGTCTCGCTGGCGGTCTTCTACCTCCTCCTCTCGGCCGAGTTCGTCGCCGCCGCCCAGGTGCTGATCTACGCCGGCGCGGTGATGGTGATGTTCCTGTTCGTGATCGCCTACGTCGGCTGGGATCTGGACATCGCCTGGACCGGCGGGCCGAGCTGGCAGACGCTGGGCGGCATTGTCGCCGCGGCGGCCCTCCTGGCCGAGCTGGTGGTCGTGATCGTGCTCGGAGCCGCAAACGACCTGAAGCACTCCAACAAGATCGCCGTCGACTTCGGCGATCCCGCTTCGATCGGGCGCGTCTTTCTGAGCAACCACCTGCTCGCCTTCGAGGTCATTTCGATCGTCCTGCTCGTCGCGGCGATCGGCGGCGTGATTCTGGGCGCCCAGCGGCGGCGCGAGCGAAGCGGAGGGATCCGCTGATGCTCGGCCCGG
>JADGPD010000043.1 GCA_017882615.1 Thermoleophilia bacterium | reverse complement strand
AGGGCGAAGAAAAACCCGGCGTAGGAGAGCGAGCCGGCCGAGATCTCGTTCTGGCGCGCGATGTAGACGCTGGCGAAGCCGGTCATCGTGATCAGGCCGACCAGAACGAGAATCGCAAGCTCCCGCGTGCGTGCGCTCACGGGTATACGGCCCCTTCCAGCCTGTTCAGCTCGCGCGTCGTGTCTCCGTAGCTGTGCAGGTCGTTGCTGAAGAGCCGCCGCCGCTCGCTGAGCGTGAGCTGAGCGGCGTAGAGGCGAGCGCTGACGCGAACCGGCCTGTAGAGATGAACGCCGCCCGGGAGATCGAAGGGCAGGCCCTGATAAACCGCGACGCGTCCATCAGGCTCGGCGCCGATGAAATGAGCTGTCGAGACCGTGAAGACCCCGAGCCCCACGAGCGCGAGCAAGAACGCGAACGCCAGGGCGATCAAGGTCGCGCGCCTCGGGCGATGACCGCGCGAGCTTTGCTCGGCGAGCTTGAGCGCGGGCACCGCGTCGGCCTCGGTGAGCGTCTTGGCGTCGTCCAGTTTTTGCTCGGTTTCCTCCTCGGTCTCCGGCTCCCCGGCCTCCAGCTCGAACAAGACGACAGTGATGTTGTCCTCGCCGCCCGCCTGATTGGCCGCGGCGACCAGCTTCTTTCCCGCGTCGCCCAGATCTGCGCGCGCGGCTACGAGGAGTTGCGCGATCTCCTCGTCGGAGACCATCGAGGTGAGACCGTCGGAACAGAGCAGGAACAGGTCGCCGTTCTCCGCTCGAATGGAGAAGACATCGACCTCGACATCGGACTCGGTGCCGAGTGCGCGCGTGATGACCGAGCGCCGCGGATGGCTCTCCGCCTCCTTCGGGGAGAGGCGCCCGCTGCGCACGAGCTCAGCGACCAGCGAATGATCCTGTGTCAGCTGTGTCAGCTGATCTTCGCGGAGAAGGTAGGCGCGCGAGTCACCGACGTGCCCGATCGTCACGACGCTTCCTTCCACCAGCGCGACCGTCATCGTCGTGCCCATGCCGCGGGTCGAGGCATTCTCGCTCGAGTAGGCGTAGACGCGGCGGTTTGCTTCGCGGATGAGCTCGACGGTCTGCTCCGGCGACGGGAGGTCTCCAAGCTTCGCCTCGCGCACCGAATCGGCCGCGAGCCGGGAGGCGACTTCTCCCGCCTGCGCCCCTCCCATTCCGTCGGCGACGGCGAAGAGCGGCGGCTCGCAGACGAAGGCGTCTTCGTTTCTCCGCCTTCTGCGGCCGGTGTCGGTGCTGGCGCTTGAAGCGATAACGCTCATCGCTCGTAACGGAAATCGGTTTCGCCGATACGCAGGACGTCCCCCGGCGTTAGGCGCCGGCTCGTGCTCAAGCGTACGCCGTTGATGAAGGTGCCGTTGGTCGAGCCGAGATCCTCGACCCAGACGCCGTCGCGGCGCGGATCGATGAGCGCATGCTTGCCCGAGGCGAAGTCATCCTGATCGAGTTGGAGGTCGTTGAGCGGCCCGCGCCCGATCGTCACCGCCCCGTGTGCGAGCTCGACCCGCTGACCCTCCTCGAGATCGGGGCTGGAGACGACAACGAGCGTTCCCGGCCGCGGCGCACGCTTCTCGTGGCGCTCGGCCAGGGGAGCGAGCACGAAGCTGTCCTGGGGCGCCCGCATCTCGCGCGCGGCGGCGCGCACGATGCGCCAGATGAACACGTAGAGCAGGAACAGGAAGGCGATCTTGAGCGCCAGTAAAACGGCGTCGACCGAGATTGAGGCGGCAACCATCGTCACTCCCGGACGAAGGTCAGCTCGATCTGCCCGATTGCGATCGTGTCTCCTTCGGAGAGGCGTACGTGACTGACTCGCTTGCCGTTCAGCTCGGTGCCGTTGGTCGAGCCGAGATCGACCAGCGTGTAGGCGCCGGTTCCATCCGGTCGCACCTCAGCGTGCCGACGTGAGACATTCGGGTCGCTTACGTGGATATCGCATTCGCGGGATCGGCCGACGACGATGGTCGCGTCGCGGAGCGGACAGCGCCGTCCGTCGTAGAGGAGCGCGTAGGTTGCGACCGCCGTCTCGAGCGGGATGCCGGGCGGCGTATAGGCCTGCGTCTCGTAGGCCGGCGGTGGCGGCGCGGGGGCGACAGGCTGCGGTAACGGCTGCTGGATGGGCACGCTCTGAGAGGTCCGGACCATCTTCGCGGCGATACCGAAGACCCCGATCTCGAGGTCGTCGTCGGTCTCGATTCGAACCAGCGGCGCCGAGGGCAGGGCATAGCGCTCGCGCTGGGCATGCTCACCCAGGTACTCCTGCAACTCGTTGCAGAGCGCCTCCTCGTAGCTCGAGAACTGATCGCGGTCTTGTGGGGAGAGATAGACGGTGTACTCGTTCGGCACGTAGACGCGCGTCACCGAAGCCGTCCGATGCTCGTCCATTTCCTTGGCTAGCTTGCGCGCCAGCTCCACCGGCTGGACGTGCGCGCGGAAGGCCCTTCCGAAGGCTCCTTCGAAAATCGCCTCGATCCGGCGTTCGATGCTACGTAGTACGGCCATCAGCTGTCTCTCTCCGCTCTAAGCGTAACCGCTGGCTGGAATCGCCCCCCTCTGGTCAAACGGCGATTCGTCGCGTCTCGAGCAACCGGGTCTTCGCTGGTGTCGCGACGATCGGACGCGCTGAGCTTACCGGTGCGGGCATCAGCACGAGCGTCAGCGCGGTCAGCCAGGCGCCTGCGATCACCGGGGCGACCGCCACGCTCGGGAAGGGCAGGAGGGCGCCGACGATCAGGCTCGCGCCGAAAACGACGGCTCCCCAGCGGCCTCTCCGCCGTGCCAGAGGAAGCAAGGCCGCGCCGGTCGCCAGCAGAATCCCCGGCCCGAGCAGAGCAGGTCTATCGAGCAGAGCTCGCATGAGCGCTCCGCTTACGCCGGTGATGCTCGTGCTGCCCTCGACGCCGAGGCCGAGTGGCGCTGCGGCGCCTGTCAGCGGAAACCGGCCGCCGCTCATGCCGGCGGTTATCAAGGCGAGCGAGAAGGCTCCGAAGGCGGCGAGTGCGCGTCGAGCTCCGCTGCGGATGGGCAGAAGAATGAGCGGAAGCAGAAAGAGGGCGCCGAGCATCGCCGCGATCGGGCCAAGCAGCGGCAGCTGCACGGTCAGAGGCTCGCGCCGGTTGAACGCCAGCCAGCAGGTCGCGGCGAGCGCGAAGGCAAGGGCGAGCCCGAGCGAATAGTTCCCGAGCGGCAGGAAGAGCAGCAAATAGGCAAGCGCGCTTCCAGCGAGCGGTCGGCCCAGAGAGACGAAACCGGCCAAAAGCGCCAGCGGAATCTGTGTGTGAGCGGGGTAGAAGGGGAACAGGCTCGTTCCCCAGGCGACGAAGACGGCGTTTGCCAACGCGTGAGCGACGCGGGCCGGATCGGGGCGGCGAAGCTTGCTCACCAGCGGCTGTCTCGGCTCGCGGCGCCTCTCCTCGCCGTGTGCGAGCGAGCGGCGGAGAACGCGTGCGAGATCGCCGGCGCTGGGGCGGTTTTTCGGGTCCTGAGCGAGAGCGCTTTCGACCGCAGCCAGGAGCGGGCGCGGCAAGTCGGGGCGCATCGCCGCGAGCGACGGCGCTCCGGTCTCGATCCGGCGTGCGGTCTCGAGCATCGATCCCGCCCAAAACGGGTGCCAGCCGACAAGAGCTTCCCAGAGAGCGACCCCGACCGACCAGATGTCCGTCGCGGCAGACGAATCTCCGCCCGCCAGACGTTCGGGTGAGATGTAGGCGAGCGTTCCAGGAATGTCGCCCAGCTCGGTGAGTGTCTCGGCCTCGGCGAATTGCGCGAGACCGAAGTCGACGAGCTTGGCGTCGACCTCCGTCTCGCTGGCTAGCAGGATGTTCGCCGGCTTGACGTCGCGGTGGATGATTCCCTGCGAATGCGCGTGCTCGAGCGCTTCGAGAACCTGGGCGCAGATCTCGATTGCGCGGCGGTCGTCGATCGTGCCGTCGCGAAGAGCCTGGCGTAAGGTCTTTCCCGGCACGTGCTCGTAGGCGATGTAGACGTGCTGGTCGTCGTAGCCGAAGTCGAGCGGGCGCAGACAGCCCCGGTGGCGCAGTCGCGACGCGGCCTCCGCTTCTCGCTCGGCTCGCGACCCCGCCTTGCCCTCGCGCGCGACGATCTTGAGCGCCAGCTCGCGACCGCTTCTCTCATCCCGGGCAAGCCAGACCGAACCGGAACCCCCGCTGCCGATAGGGCTCAAAGGCCGGTAGCGGCCGAGAACGAGCTCACCGGTGCTCGCTGAAGTCACGTCGCCCACAGCTCTCGTCCTTAGCCGTTACAGGAGAAACTCCTGCGATAGCCAACGCCCTGGATGAGGGAAACCTTGTACAGTTGGCCCCTCGCCAGGTTATGAGCGAGCACGACGACATCGACTTCGACTTTTTCGGGGACTCGGCGCCCGAGCCGCCTAAGAAGCGTCTCGTGCGGCGTCCAAGCGGCCCGCGTGACGGCGGCGGCCCGCCTCCGCCCCGGCACCCCGCTGGCTCTGCGCATGGTCCCACGCCGATCGTGCGGCTCGTTTCGCTGATCGCTTTCGCGATCGCGTTGATCCTGATTCTCATCTTCGCGGTGAGAAGCTGCGAGACGTCGAGCGAGACCGGCGCGTACAAGAGCTATATGGACAAGGTCTCCACGATTGCGACCGACTCGCATACGGTCGGCCAGAATCTGAGCCAGATGCTCGATAGTCAGACTCTGAGCCCGCTGAAAATCAATACAAAGCTCGGGGCGCTGATCCACCAGCAGGAGATCGACATTCAGAACGGGTCGAAGCTGGTTCCGCCCGGGCCACTACGCCAGCAGAACGCGCAGATGCTCGAGGCGCTGCAGTTCCGCCGGAATGGTTTGAGCGGGCTACTCACCGTGTTCAAGAAGACGGCTTCCAAGCACGGAAGCACCGAGGCGACGAAGGCCGGCGTGCTGCTTTCGACGCAGATGTTGCGCTGCGTGGCAAGCGACGTGATTTGGCAGGACATGTTTGCCAGGGCGTCGCAAAACGTGATGAAGCGCCAGGGGATCTCGGGTGTCTCGCCGCCGGACTCGGTTTTCGTCTCCGACCCCACGCGCGCCACGATCAACTCGATGACCAACGTCTGGCAGACCTTCCACGGAGTGCAGACCGACACCCAAACGAGCGGAACGATCCACGGAACGAACATCGCCTACGTCAAGGTTTTCCCGAGCGGAGTCACGCTCATCGAGGGCGTAACGCCCAAGACCATCACCGCAAACGAGCGCCTCCGCATTGCGGTCGGGGTTGAGAACGGAGGCGACTTCACCGAGCAGAACATCGTCGTCACGCTCAAGATCGCTCAGACGCCGAACCCGATCACTAAGAAACTGACGATCAGGCAGATCTACACCCACCAAACGTCGGAAGTGGTCTTCAAGGGCTTCGCGATTCAACAGCTGGCCAACGTCGTTCCGATCAGTGTCGACGTCGCACCGGTCACGGGTGAGACGAGAGTCTCCAACAACAAGGCCACCTACGAGGTTCGCTTCACCTTCTAGCGCCGTTTATGAGTACCACGGCAATCCTCGCTATCGCTTCGGCAGCGCTCGCCGTGGTGGCGGTGGCCGGAGCCGCGGTCGCCTTGCTAGCCCTGCGCAGGATACGGGCCGGCCAGCTGATCGTGCTGGCGGACGGAAAGGCCGATCTGGTCGATTTCTCCGTCTCGCTGCAGGCCAGGATCGACGACCTTCACAAGACCGTGGACGAGATTGCCTCGGCTCTCACCCGCGTCGACAAGCGATTTGACGGCGCACTAACGAACGTGGCGCTGATTCGTTACGACGCCTATGGCGATAGCGGCGGGCAGCAGTCGGCGACCGTGGCCATGCTCGACAGCGACCGGAGTGGCATCTTGCTGAGCGCAATTCAAAGCCGCGACTATGCGCGCATTTACCTGAAAGAGCTCGATCGGGGCAACTGCGCGATCAAGCTGTCGCCGGAAGAGGAAGAGGCCGTCCGGCGGGCAATGGCGCGCTGAGAGCCCGGGAGAGCGCGGGCGGCGCTGCTACATTTCGTCCCAAGGTGCAACAGGTTCTAGTGCTCAACTCCAGTTACGAGCCCCTGAATGTCTGCACCGTGCGCCGAGCCTGGGTACTGGTCTTCAAGGGTCGGGCGGAAGTGATCGAAAAGCATGCGTTGCCGCTTCGCTCGGCCAGCGACACCTTCCTTCGTCCGCACGTCATCCGGCTGCTCACCTACGTGCACGTCCCCAAACTCGTTAAGAGGAAGATCTCGCGCCCCGTGCTCTTCGCGCGCGACGGCTGGCGCTGCGGTTACTGCGGCTCGAGCACGAGCAAGCTGACGCTGGATCACATCGTTCCGCGCAGCCGCGGCGGCGAGTCGGTCTGGGAGAACGTCGTCGCCTCCTGCGCCCCCTGCAACCGCCGCAAGGGAGATCGCCTGCTCACCGAGACCGAGATGGCGCTCCGCGTGCGGCCACGACCCCCGGCGCCCCTTGTTTTCATCAGGCTCGCTGCGACTTCGGTCCCGACCAACTGGCAACCGTACCTTCAGGGCTACGGGGTCTCGTCGGCGGCCTAGATCTTCTGATCGGAGAGTGCGCTCAGTGCTTCTGCGAGGGTGAATCTCCCCGACCAGATTGCGGCGCCGGCAACCGCGCCCTCGCATCCCGCCGCGCGCAGCGCGCGTAGATCATCGAGCGACGCCACGCCCCCGGCGGCGATCAGCGGTAGTCGCGTGGCCTCGAGAACGTCGTTGAGGAGCTCGAAATCGGGCCCCGCCAGTGAGCCGTCTCGGCGCGTGCTCGTCACGAGCAGGCGCCTTATACCCGCATCGGCGCAGGCGCGAGCCAGATCGGCCGCATCCAGCTCCGATAGCTCCGTCCAGCCGCGTAGCGCGACCTTGCCGTCGCGCGCGTCGATCGCGACCACGAGCTGCTCGGCAAACCGGCTCGCGGCCTGTGCGAGGAACTCGGGCGAGGCGGCTGCGGTTCCGACCATCACCCGTGCCGCCCCGGCCTCGACGGCCGTATCGATCGCTTCGAGCGAGCGATAGCCGCCGCCGACCTGAAGCGGGACGTTGCCGGCGGTCTCTGCGATCAAGCGCACGAGCTCGACGGACGGCTGTCCCGAGAAGGCTCCGTCGAGGTCGACCATGTGCAGAAAGCGTGCTCCTTCGGCCACGAAGCGGCGGGCCGCGATCGCCGGATCTCCGCCTTCGATGGTCACCCGCTCGCGCCGGCCCTCGGCGAGGCGAACGCAGCGGCCCTCGAGGACGTCCAGCGCGGGGTAGACGATAAAGGACATGTTAGTATGGTAACATGACATCTGAAGTGGACGAGTCACCACAATCTGTTCCGGGCGAAGGCGAGGATATCCGCGAGCTGGACGCGCTGGCGGAGGCCATCCTCAGCTTGCGCAGCGCCGACGAGCTCACGCGCTTTCTGCGCGATCTATGTACGCGCGCCGAGCTGGAGGCGCTCGCCCATCGCTGGTTGATCGCCAGGCTGCTCGAGGAGGGTCTTCCCTACCTCGCCGTCGCCGATCACGCCGAGGCTTCGACGACGACAGTGACTCGCGTCTCGCAGTGGCTGCACCACGGCGCCGGCGGCTATCGCCTCGCGCTCGATCGGACGAAGGCGAAGAGGTCGAACTCGTGAAAGGCAGGCAAGTAGTGAAAGAACCAGGTTTTCGCATGGCCGGCGCCGATGGGCGCCTGGTGGTGGCCGTTCCCTCGAAAGGACGGATGGCGCAGACGTCGCTCGAACTGCTCGAGGCGGCCGGCCTGACCTTCGAGCTCGGCGCCCGCTCGCTGCACGTGCCCTGCTCGAACGCTCCGGTTGAGCTTTTGCTCGTGCGTCCGCACGACATTCCCGAATACGTTCAGGACGGCGTCGTCGATGCCGGTATCACCGGCGCGAACCTGATCGCCGAGACCGGCTCGCAGGTCGAGACGCTGCTCGAGCTCGGCTTTGGGCGCTGCACGCTCGAGGCGGCCGTGCCGGAGGAATCGACGCTGCAGAGCGTCGCGGACCTCGACGGGCTGCGCGTTGCCACCGCTTACCCGGTCACCACTAAGAGCGCGCTCGAACAAGCCGGAGTGACGGCAGAGCTCGTGTTGCTCTCGGGCTCGGTCGAGGCGGCGCCGCGACTGGGGCTCTCCGACGCGGTCGTCGACCTGGTCTCGACCGGCTCCACCGCCGCCGCCAACGGGCTGCGCAGGATCGGCACGTTGCTCGAGTCGCAAGCGGTCTTGATCGGCAGCAAGCTCGACCTCGGCGAGCGCGCCGAGATGCTCGAGCGGCTGGAGATGATGTTGCGCGGCGTCATTGCCGCCCGCGGGCGCCGCTATCTGATGATGAACGCGCCCGCCGACAAAGTGGCCGAGCTCGAGGCTCTGCTCCCGAGCATGGGGGCGCCCTCGGTCGTCGAACTGGCCGAACAGGGTCAGCTGGCGCTACACGCGGCGGTCGCCGAGGCGGAGATCTGGGATCTACTTCCGAAGCTCAAGGCGGCCGGCGCCTCCTCGATCCTGGTCATGCACCTGGAAAGGGTCGTTCCGTGAGGGCCGTGGGGCTGGCGGAGATACTGCCGCGCGCGCTCGCGATCGTCGAGGAGGTGCGCCAGCGCGGCGACGCGGCGCTGCTGGATCTGGCCGAGCACTTCGACGGCGTGCGGCCGGCGTATCTACGCGTACCGCAAGACGAGATCGATCGAGCACGGATCGAGGATCGAACGCTGGAGGCGTTGCGCGAGAGCATCCGCGCGGTTCGCGACTTTCACGCGCGCCAGCGGCCGGAGGACTTCCGCTACTCGACCTATCCCGGAGTCGAAGCCGAGCGACGCTACGTCCCGCTCGACTCGGTCGGCGTCTACGTGCCGGGCGGCCTGGCGCCGCTTCCGAGCTCGCTCGTGATGGGCGCCGTGCCCGCACAGACGGCCGGTGTGAGCAGGATCGCGGTGGCCACGCCTAAGCCCGATCCGACCATCCTCGCCACCGCGCGCGAGCTGGGACTGACCGAGATCTACTGCATGGGCGGCGCGCAAGCGATCGCGGCGCTGGCCTACGGAACCGAGACGGTCAAGCGGGTAGACAAGATCGTCGGGCCAGGGCAGAGCTGGACGACGGCGGCCAAGCTGCTCGTCTCGAGTGTGGTCGGCATCGATCTACCCGCCGGGCCGAGCGAGGTGCTGATCGTGGCCGACGAAGGCGCCGATCCCGCGCTTTGCGCCGCCGACCTGAAGGCGCAGGCCGAGCACGGCCCGGGCTCGGAGTCGCTGCTGGTGACGACCAGCGCCGAGCTCGCCGCCGCGGTGCGCGAGCTGGTCGGGCCGGACGAGAAGATCCAGATCGAGCTCGTCGAGTCGCTCGAGCAGGCGATCGAGCGCTCGAACGACTACGCGCCCGAGCACCTCGAGCTGATGGTCGCCGATCCCGAGGCCGCGCTCGAGGGTATTCGCCACGCCGGCGCGATTTTCCTCGGGCCGGATGCGCCGGCGGTCGCCGGCGATTATGCCGTCGGCACGAACCACGTCCTTCCAACGGGCGGGTTGGCCAAATCCTGCGGCGGCCTCGGTCTCGAGGCCTTCCTGAAGCCGCTCGAGATCGTGCGCATCGACCGCCAGGGAATCGAGCGCCTGGCTCCGATCGTCGCGACGCTGGCCAAGGTGGAAGGTCTCACAGCGCATGCCGCCGCGGTGGAAGCGCGGCTGAGGACGCCAGAGCGATGAGCCCGACTCCTCGCTCACTACCCGACGGCTTCGCCGCCTACAAGTGGACGGCGACCGCGCAGGACGTCGCCCGCAGGCGCGGTCTCGACCCGACCGCGGTGATCCGCTTCGACGCCAATGTGCCGCCGCTTCCCGGCGTGCCGCGCATCCCGGTTGGGGAGAGCTTCGCGCGCCTGAACGAGTACCCGCCCGGCGGCTACCGCGAGTTGCATGCCGCAGCCGCGGCCTACGTCGCCGCGGACCCTGCGCAGATCGTGCTCGGCGCCGGCTCCGACTCGCTCATCCAGATGATTGCGCGCACCTACCTCGGCGCGGGACGCCGTACGGCGATCGTCGATCTACCAACCTATTCGCTGTACGGAATCGCCGCTCAGATCGAGGGCGCCGAGGTCGTGGGCTGCTCGCTCGAAGATGCCCCCGAGGCCGCGGCCGCCGTCATCTGGATCTGCAACCCGCACAACCCACTCGGCAGCGTCTACCCCTGTGAAGAGATCGTCGCGCTCGCCAAGCGGCGACCCGATGCGCTCGTCGTGATCGACGAGGCCTACGTCGAGTACGGCGCCGAGACGATGGTGCCGTACTTGGACGAGGCGCCGAACTGCGTTGTCCTGCGCACGCTCTCCAAGGCGTTCGGCTTTGCGGCGCTGCGAGTGGGCTACGCCGTTTGCGCGCCGGAGGTGGCGACTGAGCTACGCAAGCGCAGCGAGCCGGCCCCGATCTCGGCGCCGTCGGCCAGGATCGCCGCGGCCGCTCTGCTCGATCCGCGGCTAGACGTCGAGGAGACGGTGCTGGAGCGCGGGCGGGTTCGCGACGCTCTGCTCGCGGCCGGCTTCGACTGTCCGTCATCGGCCGGGAACTTCCTGCTACTGCGGGTCGAGGATGCCGACGCACTGGCCGAGGAGCTGGAGTCGAAAGGGCTAGTGCTGCGGCGCTACCCGAACGGACTTCGCTTCACCGTGCGCCTACCGGCCGAGAACGATCGCCTGCTCGAGGCGCTGGGCGTTGTCGCGGCGCCGAGCGCAAGGCGCACCGGGCTGGTCATCCGTACCACCGCCGAGACCTCGGTCCGCGTCTTGCTTGCGCTCGACGGTCAAGGGAGGGCTCGAATCGACACCGGTGTCGGCTTTCTCGACCACCTGCTCACGCTCTTTGCCTTCCACGGCCGGATCGATCTCGAGATCCTGGCCGGAGGCGATCTCCAGGTGGACGAGCACCACACGGTCGAGGACGTGCTGGCGACACTGGGCGAGGCGCTCGCTCAGGCGCTCGCGGCTCGTACCGGCCTCAGCCGCT
Organism: Thermoleophilia bacterium; assembly: GCA_017882615.1. Taxonomy (GTDB): domain Bacteria; phylum Actinomycetota; class Thermoleophilia; order Gaiellales; family Gaiellaceae; genus Fen-549. The sequence goes on along the minus strand of JADGPD010000043.1, from coordinate 6,010 downwards.
ACGGCTCGGCGACGGTGCCCATGGACGAGGCGCGCGGTACGGCCGCGATCGACCTCGGTAGCCGCCCGCACGCCGAAGTGAGCCTTGCCTTCACAGGCGAGCGAGTGGGTGGATTGGCGCTGAGCTTGCTTCCGCACGCACTTGAGCGTTTTGCCATGCAGGGACGCTTCACGCTTCACGTCGAAGCCTCCGGGACGGACGACCACCACGTTGCCGAGGCGGCCTTCAAGGCGCTCGGGCGCGCGCTGGCCGACGCCTGCGCAAGCGCGGGTACGCAAGCAATCACATCAACTAAGGGCGAGGCATGAAGATCGTCCTCGCCGACTACGGCGCGGGAAACCTGCGCAGCGTCAGCTCGGCTCTGGCGCGGGCCGGGGCGGAGACGATCGTCTCGCCCGATCCCGCGGCGGTGCGCGAGGCCGACCTGGCCGTGATAGCCGGCGTCGGCCATCTCGCCGCCTGCGCCGAGGGGCTCGAGCGAGAAGGACTCGCGGAGGCGTTGCGCGAGCGCGTTGCGGGCGCCCGCCCGGTGCTCGGAATCTGCGTTGGCCTGCAGGTGCTCTTCGAGGAGAGCGAGGAGGGTGGCCAAGGTCTCGGCTTCTTCCGCGGGCCGTGCGTCCGGCTACAGGCGCGGCGCGTACCGCACATGGGCTGGAACACGCTCAGCGTACGCGGGAAGCCGTCCATACTCGACGGGCTGGATGGAGAGGATGTCTACTTCGCGCATAGCTTCAGCGCCCGCCCTGCCGAGGACTTGCCCGGCGCCGAGGTCGATCACGGCGGCCCGGTTGTCGCCGCGGTCGAGCGCGGAGCGCTGGCCGGAGTTCAGTTTCATCCCGAACGCAGCGCCGCGGCCGGCGCGCGCCTGCTGAAGAACGTGCTTCGATGGTCAAGAAGCGCCTGATCCCCTGCCTCGACGTGACTCGCGGGCGCGTCGTCAAGGGTGTGCGCTTCGTCGAGCTGCGCGACATCGGCGACCCGGTCGAGATGGCGACGCGCTACTCGGAGTTCGGCGCCGACGAGCTCGTCTTTCTCGACATCACTGCGACCGTGTTCGGGCACGACCCGATCGTCGAGCTGGTGGAACGCGCGGCGACCGAGCTGGAGATTCCCTTTACCGTTGGCGGCGGCGTCTCGACGCTCGAGCATGCGCGCAGGCTGCTTCGTCTCGGCGCCGACAAGGTGGCGGTCAACCGCGCCGCGGTCGAGCGACCCGAGCTGTTGACCGAGCTGGCCGAGGAATTCGGCGCCCAGGCCGTCGTCTGCGCCATCGACTCGAAGCGAGTCGGGCCCGGCAAGGGCGAGGTTGTGACGCACGGCGCGCGGCAACCGCGCGGACTCGACACCGTCGATTGGGCGTGCGAGGTGGTCGAGCGCGGCGCCGGCGAGATCATGCTCACCTCGATCGACGCCGACGGCACCCGCGAGGGCTACGACCTCGAGATCACGGGCCTGGTCTGCGATGCGGTCTCGGTTCCGGTGATCGCCTCGGGCGGCGCCGGTACGGTGAAGCATCTGGCCGAGGCCTTCGAGGTTGGCGCCGAGGCGGCGCTGGTCGCCTCGATAGTGCACGAAGCGCCCGAGAGAATTCCCGAGATCAAGCGCGAGCTGAAGGAGGCAGGGTGGCCGGTGAGGATCTGAAAGCGGCGATAGTCCAGGACGCGGAGTCCGGGAGAGTGCTGATGCTTGCCTGGATGAACGAGGAGGCGCTCCGGCGCACGCGTGGTAGCGGGCAGGCCTGGTTCTGGAGCCGCTCTCGTAGCGAGCTCTGGCACAAGGGAGCCACCTCGGGTTCCTTTCTCAACGTCGAAGAGTTGCGCGATGACTGCGACGGCGATGCCATTCTGCTGCGCGTCAGGGCCGAAGGCCCGGCCTGCCACACCGGCGCGGAGTCTTGCTTTGCGCCCTGGCTCTGGCGACGCGTTGCCGAACGGGCCAAGGAGCGACCCGAGGGCTCGTACGTCGCCGGCCTGCTCGACAAGGGGCCGGCCGGCGCCGCGCGGAAGGTGGCCGAAGAAGGCGTCGAGGCGGCGCTGGCGGCCGTGTCCGAGAGCGATCAGCGCGTGATCGAAGAGGTCGCCGACCTTTGGTTTCACTCGTACGTCCTGCTCGCTTCGCGCGGGCTCGATCCGGCGCAGGTCGAGGATGAGCTGAAAAAGCGAATCCGCTGAGAGGCCCTTTCCGAGCCCTGTGATGCGCCAAGCCAAGGAGAGATGCGCTCGTTGGCGAAGAAAACGCTGGTAGTTGGCGTGTAGGCTTGTAACGAGCGTTACGCTCCAGCTTGCCCCCGATGATTCGATTTGCCGGTAACGCGCCGGGAAAGGTTCAAACAATTGACGACGACGCTTAGAGAGATCGCGAAGCGAACCGGAGTCTCGGTCTCGACCGTCTCGCGCGTTTTGAACGGCCACACGGGCGTAAGTGACGAGGTGCGCGAGCGCGTCTTGAAGTTGGCGACCGAGCTCGACTACACACCGAACGCCGCCGCGAGGACACTCGTGCTGCAGCGCTCGCGCCTACTCGCGGTCGTCATCCGCACCGGCGATCATCGCGAGTTCCAGCACCCCTTCTACCAGGTCATTCTCGACGGGATCAAACGGAAGGCGACGGAGTTCGGCTACGACCTGCTGATCCTCAGCCACGAGGGCATCGAGTACGGCGACGACAGCACATTCTTCGTCGAGCGCGCACGCCGGCACCAGGTCGAAGGGGCGATCCTGATGGGCGTCCGCGAGCCCGACCTGGAGTTGTTCACCAAGTTCAAGATCCCGGCGATGACCGTGGACTTCGAGCCGCAAAAGGAGATCCAGGGTCAGTACGGAGTGGTCAGGTCGGACAACGTCTCCGGCGCCGAGATGGCGGTCGATCATCTTTACTCGCTCGGCCATCGCCGGATCGCGCACATCGCCGGCCTGCTGCACACTTCGGCGGCGCTAAATCGTCTGGCCGGCTATCGCAGCGCTCTGGATCGCCTCGGTATCCCCTACCGAGACGACTACGTCGCCGAGGCCGATTACCGGTACGCCAGCGGCTGCACCGCGATGCGCCGGCTTCTGGCGCTACCCGAGCCCCCGGATTCCGTCGCGGCGACCAGCGACATGTCGGCTCTTGGAGCCATGCGCGCCATTCGCGACCTCGGCCTCAAGGTTCCCGACGACGTGGCGATCGTCGGCTACGACGACATTCTCTTCGCTTCGCTTTCAACACCGACGCTGACGACCATTCGCCAGGACATGGGGCAGCTGGGCGAGGCCGCTTGCGGCGCGTTGATCGAACTGATCGAGGGCCGAATCAACAAGCTCCCGAAGCTGGTGCTGCCGGTGGAGCTGATCGTGCGCGAGTCATGCGGCGGTGGCGGCGCGAACACGGGCGATACGCTCGGCGTCGGGCTCGACGCAGTTCTCTCCCGCGAGTAGCCGCGGCCTCTTCTCGCAGAGCTTTAGGCGTTCGCCGGTTCGCGGCGCCGGATATCCAACGGGTATCTCGACTCGCGTGCAGAGCTTGGTTCCACCGCCAGTAGCACGCGGCAGGGAGCGCGCCGCAGCACGTGCCCGGTGGTCGCGTCCAGAGGCATGCGCCGGCTCTGGCGCCTGTACTGGGGCCGGCTCGCCGGCAGAATGACGACCTCAGCGTGGTGATGCTCCGCTTCGGCGACGATCGCCTCGCCGGCGCTACGCGTACGAACGAGTCGCGGCCGGACGCTGACACCGTAGTGTTCGGCGATCGCCTCCGCCTCGTCGAGCAGCTCGCCCAGGCGCTCCTCCTCTGGCAGGCGCGCCCCGATCGGAAAGCCAAGCGGCACCTCGAGCGCAGCCACGACCGTGATGCGTGAGCGGCGCTCGGCGGCAAGCTCGCAGGCGACGTTCATCGCAATGGCCACATTCGCTTCGGCGAAGACGGGCACCACGATCTGACGGTACTCGAGCTGCCAGGGCAGGATCTCGGCCGGCGCGTGAGTCGTCTCGCGCAACGGGATTTTGAGCACGCGCTTGCGGTAGACGATGAAGAGCGCGAATCCGGCCACCAGCCAGCTGAAGCCGGCAATTCGCGTGTTGGACTCTTGGATCGTGATCGAAAGCCAGGCGGCGGCGGTGCCGAAGAGGCCGACGATGGCAAAGAGCGGCCAGTCGACTCCTCTGAAGCGGAAATTCGGCCTGGCCTTGTAGGCAAGCTCGGCGTCGCGGTAGCGGTAGCGCAACGCGATCAGTGAGACGTTGGCGATCGCGAACGAGAGCATCGCTCCGAACGAGTACATCGTGCCCAGGAAGTTCACCTTGCCCGGCAGCATCAGCAAGATCGGGAACGTCGCCGAGAAGAAAATGAGAGATAGCCAGGGGGTGCGCAGGCGCGCGTGCAGGCGCCGAAAGATGTTGGGTATCTGCCGGTAGCTCGACATCGCGTAGCTGATGCGCGAGGAGCCGATGATGCCGGCATTGGTGGCGATGAGCAGGATCGTGGCCGCAAGCAGCCCGACGTAGATCTTCAGCGCGCTGAGCATCGTTCCGTGCAGCCCGACATTCGAGACGATGCCGAGCACCGGATCGTTTTTGAAGCCATGCGGCGGATCGAGGCCGAGACGAGTCTGGTAGTGCCCGCTCGCGTTCTTGGCCACCGGTAGCGCCATCATCGCGATCGCGGGCAGCGTCAGGTAGATGGCGAAGACGCCGGAGCGGAGTATCGAGTAGGCGCGCGGGACATCGCGGGGCGGATCGCGTGTCTCCTCGGCGAGATTGGAGATCGTTTCCAGGCCCGTGTAGGCGATCATCCCGATCGGGATCGCAAGCAAGAACCCCGACCAGTGCGGCGCCACGCCCCAGTGCACGTTCGAGGCGAGGCGGCCGGGATGGAAGACGAGCGAGCCGCCGATGATGACGAGGAGTAGCTGGGTCGAGAAGTCGAGAACGGCGAGCACGACGTTCAGCTTCACCGCCTCGCGAACACCGAATATGTTCAGCGCGACGAGGAGGAGGATGATTACCGTCCCGGCGATGATGTCCCAGGGCTTTGTTCTCAGCGGCCCCCAGAAGACGGACAGGTAGTGGGGCACGAAGAAGGCCGAGATGGAGATCGTGACGACGTAGTTGAGCATTTGGCCCCAGGCCGCAAAGAAGCTCGCCACCTCGTTGAATGCGTGGCGCGCGAAGCTCGAGGAGCCGCCCGCCTCGGGGAAGCGAACCGTTCCCTCCGCGTAAGTGAGAGAGGTCGTCAGGAAGAAGATGCCGGCGACGATGAAGACCAGCGGCGTCAGCCCCAGAGCGAGACTGGCGGTTACGCCGAGGGCGTAATAGATCGAGGAACCGACGTCGCCATAGGCGGTCGATGAGAGAGCGGGCGAGCCGAGCACCCGTTCGAGACCGTGCTGCCGCCGGCGAGATGGCACAGGCGCACTCTAGCCGCGGTTGCGAACGGCCAACGCCACGACCGGATTCGGCAGGACGACCGCGCGCCGCCGAATCCCGCTACCTGTTCAGCAAATCCGCGGCAGCGGATCGCCGGTGAGCATATCGACCACCCGGCTGCCTCCGAAGGCGGTCTGTAGCAGCACCAGTCCGGCGGGCTCGGGCTCGATCTCCCCGATGATCGCGGCCTCGGCTCCGAGCGGCTGGGCGCGAAGCAGCGCCAGCGCCTCCTCGGCTCGATCGGCGGCGACGACCGCGATCAGCTTGCCCTCGTTGGCCACGTAGAGCGGGTCGAGGCCGAGAATCTCACAGGCGGCTGCAACCTGCTCGTGCACGGGCAGCGCCTTCTCCTCCAGCACCGCGCACAGACCGCTGGCCTCGGTCAGCTCGTTCAGAGTCGTCGCCAGGCCGCCGCGGGTGGGATCGCGCAGCCAGCGCAGATCCGCGCCGAGCGCGAAGAGCGATTCGGCCAGCGGAAAGACCGAGGCGCTGTCGCTCGAGATCTCCACCTCCAGCTCCAGATTGCCGCGCGCGATCATCACAGCCATGCCGTGATCGCCGAGCGTGCCCGAGACGAGCACCTTGTCGCCCGGTTGCACCTTCTCGGCGCC
>JADGPD010000042.1 GCA_017882615.1 Thermoleophilia bacterium | reverse complement strand
TCGATCTGCTCCTTAGACCCGCTCTCGGGCTCCGACTCGGGCGCTGGTTTGGGCTCGTGATCTTCTTCAGCCTCTTGCGCGGACTCGGTCGGGGACTCTCTCTCCGCCTTCGGCCGACCCGGCGATTCTTCTTCCGGCTCCTGCTCGCTCGGCGTCGAGTCGGAGCGCGGCGGGGAAGCCTTCCAAGTCCAGGCGGCGCCCTTCTTGACCGGTTGTTTCGGCTCGGCCGCGCCGGCGGGCTCGGCTTCTGCGCCGGTGGGCGAAACGGGCGCGCCGCTCGACGGCGGAGGTTTCTCGTCGTCCGGCGGACGGTTCGCCGGCTTGCCGGTCTGCTCGGCGCCAGACGTGTACTGCCGTTTCCAATCCCAACTAGGGACTTGTCCGAAGCGGTTCGCGGCCGTCGGCAAAGGCGAGCGGTCGGGCGCCGCCCTTGCTCGAGGCTGCGAAGGTGGAACCGGATTGGGCTCGAGTACCTGCTCCGGCGACGCCGACGCCGCGATCGTCACGGTGATCTCCTCGCTGGCCTCGTTGCCGGCCCGATCGAACGCCGTCGCTCGCAGACGGCAATCGCCCGGCCGGCACTCGGCTACTTGCCAGAAGCCGCGCACCTTACCCCCCTCGGGCTCCAGCCCGGCCAGCGACATCCACTTGTCTCCGTCGTTGTAGCTCAGCTCGACCAGCGCCGGCCCGCTCACTTCATCGGCAACCTCGACCACCAGCTCGGCCCGGTCTCGGAGTGTGTCACCCTGCGCCGGCTTGGCGATCGTGATCGTCGGCGGCGTATTGTCGACGATATAGGGACCGAAGCGGCGCGAGTAGACCGACTTGCCTTCGACGGTGACCGACTCGATGCGCAGCTCGTAGCTGCCGTCGGCGACCTGGGTAGTGTCGATGGGCAGGTGAAAAGGGGCACGGGTCGTACCGAGAGCGCTCCAGTCGCTCGAGCCGGCCTCGGCCAGCTCGAAGATCATCTGCGTCGAGCGCGGGTCAGGCGTGCGGGCTATCAGATTGATCCGGCCGCGCAAGAGCTCGCCGGGATCGACCAGCTCCGCTGCGGCGGGCGCGTTGACGATCTCGACCTCGAGCGGCCCGAGCAGACCGACATTGCCGCTCCCGTCGCGGGCGCGGATTCGTAGCCGGTAATGGCCGTCGCTCAAAGCCTCGCTGCTCCAGCGCAGCTCGAAGGGTTGCCGGCGCGCCTCGGCGACCCGCCGCCAGTCGTCGCCTGCATCCGAGATCTCCAGCTCGACGAGCGAGACGTCCGAGACGGCGTCCTCGGCCTCCACTTCAATCGTCACGAATCCCGAGAGCTTCCGACCCGCGAGCGGCCCCGGCAGGCGAATCTCCGGCCCGAGGTTGTCGACCAGAACCGGGACCGGCTCGCCGGCAACCTCAGAGCCCGCGGGTAACACGGCTATCAGCCGTAGCAGGTAGGAGCCGTCGTCGAGCGAGGCGGTGTCCCAGTGGTGGAGCCCCTCTTTCGTTTCTTCTGCTCGCTCCTGTACAGCTGCGCGCCGCCAGCTAGTCCCGTCGGCCGACCATTCGAGTAGCGCCGGCACGCTCACGGCCTCGTTCGGAAGGGTGCGGACCTCGGCCAGTCCAGAGACGATCTCGCCGGCGACCGGAGCGACAATCGCGCCGGGCGAGCGCTCCTCTTCCGGGCGAGTGTCCTCGGGTTCGGGTTCGGGCTCGGGCTCGGGCGCGGGCTCGCGCCCTTCGGCGTCCCGGTCGAGCCGCGCGGACAGGCGCTCGTCGCGCGCATCCTCACTCTCGTGCTTACGCCGAAAGAAACTCATCCGAAAATAGTTCGACAATGGCTCGGGTCATGCCTCTATCGAATCTCATCATCGAGCTCCCGTGCGCTCCCGTGCGGTTACAAAAACGAGCCGCCACTCCGTTCGATCGCGTGCTCGAGGACCAGATTACCGGCCTTCACGAGCGCGAGCATCTGGGATTTCGTAAGGCGCGATAATCTTTTCTGCAGATCGTCCGCACAGCGCCGAGATCGATCAAGCTCCGGAGGAGACACGTAGATGGAATCGCTCGTCGTCACACCGTTCACTCCCAACAAGCACAGCGGCCGCGGCAATCGCACCGTCGGCATCATCCGTGCGCTGGCGCTACTGGGCAGAGTCGAGGTCGCCTACCTCCGGCTCGACGGTAGCGAACCCGACCCCGCGCTTGCCGCCGATCCCGCAATCGAGCTGCGAAAGGTCGCCTCGTCGCGCGGAGCGAGACGCTCATTCCTCTATCACCGGGCGCGAGCGCGCGGCGTGCCGAAGGAGTATGCGAGCGCCCTGTCTTGCGAGCTGTTCGACGCTCTGGGCGAGAACAGGGAAAGGAACTTCGACCGAGTGATCGCCGACAGCCCCTCGGCCGCCTCGGCCCTACTCCTGCTGGGTAAGAAGCGACCGATCTACTACAACGCTCACAACCTCGAGTCGGCGATGCGCTCCGGGCTCAGGAACTGGAGCGAGAGCGATATCGTCGAGCTCGAGAACTTCGAGCGCCTCCTGCTCGAGACCGCGGAGGAGTCCTGGCTGCCCAGCAATCGCGACCTGGGCGCCGCAACCAAACTGGCGCCCGAGGCTCGACTTCGCCTGATTCCCAACGTCGTTGACGTGAGCTCGATCGCTCCCGTGCACGGGCCGAGAGGCCAGAGCGCCCTCTTCGTCGCCGACTTCACCCTGCCGCACAACAGGCGCTCTGCCCGCTTTCTCGTCAGCGAGGTGATGCCGCTGGTTTGGAAGCGGCTCCCCCACGCGCGCCTGGTGCTGGTCGGCCGCAGGCTGGCGCTAACCGGCGGTCTCGATCCGCGCATCGAGATGCACGGCTTTGTCGAGAATCTGCCCGGCGTCTATGCGTCGATCGGCTGCGCGCTCGTACCGCTGCTCGAGAGCCGGGGCTCGCCGCTCAAGCTGGTCGAGGCCATGGCCTACGGATTGCCGATCGTGGCGACATCGTTTGCCGCGGGCGGCGTGGACGGGCTCGTCAGCGGCGTGCACTGTCTGGAGGGCGACGGGGCCGAAGGATTCTCCAACGCTGTCGTCCGCGCGCTCAGCGGCAGGGCCGGCGATATCGGCGCCGAGGCCAGGAAGCTGGCCGAGAGCAACTACTCGATCGAGGCGCTGTCGCGACGGTTGGCCGACTGAGCAGAAACCGAAGCCTCCACTCCAGCCGTGAGCCCGAGCAGGCCCGAGCCTGATCTAGCTAGTTCAGAACCGCCACATGGCGCGCATCGAGCGGACGGGTTGAACGCAGGACTAGATCTTGAATCTCTTCGTCACGAGCGTCAGGTCGGCCAGCCCCGAGGCGTCCCTCGCCCGTACACGGAAGACATGTCGGCCGAGCGCGAGGCGCCGGTAGTTCTTGTGGACGCGGCAGGACGAGAATTGCTGGCCATCCAAGCGGCATTGGAAGCTGAGCTTTCCGCTGCCGCCGGAGCCTGAGAACCTGAACATCACCGTGCGCTTGGCGGAGCGTAGCTTCATTGCGAGCAGCATCGTCTGCGGGCGCCTGTGCGTCTTGACGGCGGGCTTCACGCCGCCCGACACCCTGATCGTGACGCTGTCGGAGCCGGTCAGCGAACCGTCGCTCACCGTCAACTTGAAGGTTAGAGAGCCGGCGGCGGCCGGCGCCATGAAGCTGGGCTTGGCGGCGGTCGTGCCGGAAAGGCTGACCGCGGGGCCGCCGGTCTGCTGCCACTTGTAGGTCAGCGAGTCGCCGTCCGGGTCGGAGCTCTTGGAGCCGTCCAGCGTCACGCTCGCTCTCGCGCCCGTGGACTGGTCGCGACCGGCGTTTGCAACCGGAGCGTGATTCTCCACCCCGATCGTGACCGTGTCGGAGCTGGTCAGCCTGCCGTCGCTCACAGTCAGCCGGAAGGTCAGCGTGTTGTGGCCGGCCGGCGCCGTGAACGTGGGCGTGGCGGTGTGGTTGCCAGAGAGAGCGACCGGCGTTCCCCCTGTTTGTGCCCACGCGTAGGTGAGCGTGTCACCGCTATCTGGGTCGCTGGCGGAGCCGTCCAACATCACGTGTGCGCGCGAGCTCACGGTCTGAGGGGATCCGGCGTTCGCGGTCGGACGGCGATTCACCGTATCGGTGTCGGTGGCCGAGTTGTTGGTGAGATCTCGGTCTTCGCTGCCGGCAGGCGCGATGGTGGCGGTGTTGACGACCGTGGCTCCCGAGTCAGGCTTACCTGTGACGATGAAGGTGACGGAGCTTCCCTTCGGCAGAGTCGGGATCGCGATGCCCGCGCCCTGCATCGCCGATATCGCGAGAAGAAGCGGGCATTCCGCTCCCGCGTTTGCAGAGCAAGTGACGCCTGCGACGTTCAGGTTGTCTACCGCCGCATCCTTGAAGACAGCGCCCGAAGCGTCGGAAGGGCCCGCGTTGGAGACGACGATTGTGTAGCTGGTGTCCAAGCCCTCGTCTACCGAGGTCTTGCCGTCGCCATTCGTGATTTGCAGATCCGAGACCGGGGTGACTGTGTTTGTGTCTGTGGCGGAGTTGTTTGCGGGGACACGATCGGCTTCCGTCGCGGAGACGGCGGCCGTGTTGGAGATCGAATCGGGCTGATCGGGAGCTTTGACTTCGAGTGTGATATCTGGAGCCGCCACTCCAGCCGCGAGCGACGCTCTGGTGCAGGTGACCGTGCCCGAGCCCGGGATACAGCTCCAACCGGCCCCCGTACCAGCGTCGGAGACGAATTCGACCCCAGAAGGCAGGTGGTCTATGACCGCTACGTTCGTAGCATCGCTCGGGCCGGTATTGGAGACAGCGAGCGTGTAGGTGAGGGTTTCGGCGGCCCGAACAGGGTCAGGCGAGCCCGTCATCGCGATCGAGAGGTCGGCTTTCGGAGCGATCGTGACCGTGACCTCGTCGGAACTGGGCACGGGACCGTCGTTCGCGGTCAGCATGAAGCTGAGCGTCGCGCCATTTGCCGGCGCCGTGAAGCTGGGTGTGGTGGTGTTGGCGCCCGAGAGAGAGACCGCGGGCCCGCCCGTCTGAGTCCACGCGTAACTAAGCGCATCGGCGTTGCGACCGGTGCTCGCAGAGCCATCCAGCGTCACAGCCGTGTCGGCATCGACCGTCTGGTCGAGCCCGGCGTTCGCAACGGGGATGCCGTATTCCGCCTTCAGCCAGGTCGCGTAATCGGCGTATGCGCCCGTGCACAGCGTGATGCTGGCGCAAGCGCCGTCATCGTGAGCCGCATACACGAAGAAGGCGTTCTCTTTTTTGTCCAGATCCGTCCCAGTGACGTTCGACGGGTAGTCCAGCGGATGATCCGCGGTCGCGTAACCGATATAGCCGACAAGAGTGTGCGGCGTCAGGTACTGCGTTTGAGCCAGCTGCGCAAACTTTGCGGTGGCGTAGTGGTCGCTGTGATCGAAAGCACCAAAGGGGACGTAATCCTGAGTGCGGATCGTGCCGGGTTGGTACTGGTTCATCAGCGCGGTCAGCACGTCAACGAGCCCCTGCTTCGTATACGTCATCCCCGACCCGTCGATGGCTTCGATCGCCGAGATGTCGGACTGCCACAGCTTCTGCAGGCTCTCGCTACCGGTGTTCGGGTATCCCTCGCCGTGGGAACCGTCGGGGAGCCTCATGAAGACGAGCGTTACGTTCGCGAGAGTGCGCACCTGCAGCGTGTGCGAGCTCACGGTGAGGGTGCTCTCGGCCCACGAGTCGCCCACTCCGGTCATATCGGCGTAGGCGGCCTCGGAGCCCGCCTCTCGCCCTCTCCAGTAGGTCTCGTCTCTCCCGGCGTCGCCGGCCGTCGTAAAGACCGTCACAACGCATCGATTGCTCCGAACGTCGTGCAGAACGCTCGGGCTCATGAAGAGAAGATCGTCGTCTTCGTGCGCCACGATGTTGAGGGTCGTGCCGGCGGCGCACGACTGCGTCGCGGCCCGCACGGAACTGCTCGGCGCGCCGAGCACGATAGCGAAGCCGGCCATGAGAGCGACAAGCGCAGAGCGCCGGCTGCGGCGAGAGAGCGCAGAGATCAGGCGAGCCCGAATCGGGCGCCTCGAAAGGCGCTTACGGCGAGCGAGCGACCCGAAATCGCCGCCAGGCGCCGCCGCTGACGAGGAGATGACGAACCTAGCCCCCCCGACTCGATGGACGAAGGCACTCGCAGGGGATGATTGAGCTCGTTCTTTCATCACACGACCTCTGGAGGTACCCCGAGCCACTAGAAGCAACCAATTCGCGCAAAGGGTGAATGTACTCATGGTAGTGCTTCGCAGCGAGCCGGTTCATTACCACGCCGGTTCTCAATTCCCATATGCCCGATGGCTTCTGGATGGCGCCGAGTGGCGGAGCACCGCCACCGCGGCGCTCAAGCTCGCGGCTAAGAGCTGCTAAATCGAGGCGTCGCCGCGGTTCGCCGAGTGATTTTCGAGTAGCGACAGCCCGCAAGAGTCGTCCGCTTCGCGTCGTGCACGTTCACCTCCGGCCGAACGACGCGGCTCGCTCTTTTTCAATTGGTCAGCCCCCTTGCTTGGGGTCCGCCAAGACGCTTAGCGAAACGGCTCACCCAAAGGAGGGAGGCGCCCTTCCCCCAACGGGTGGGAACGACCCCGGAAAGGGTGCCTTGCGTCACTTGATCGCGGTACACAGGCCCCTTCTCGACCTGCCGATCTAGCTCTCAGTTCGAAGAAATTCACGAGGGGGAGAGTTAGATTGAGCCGCACCAGAAGGTTAAGAAAAGTAGGAGTAGGATTCATCACAATCCTCGTCTTTGCGGCGGGATTATCTCTTTCGCTGGTAGCTGCACAAGCAGCAAATCCAGCTGCGACGCTAGGCGTTTACCGCGGCGCCGCCAGTCCGAGCGGAGTTGCCGCCTTTTCGCAGTGGCTCGGCTCGCCGGTCAACTACGCCGAGGACTTTCTCCCGGGCGACAGCTGGGCGACCATCGAGGCGCCCACCTGGTGGCTCAACGCCTGGAAGGGAACTCCCTACCGCATGGTCTATGGCGTTCCGATCATCCCCGACACGGGCGGCTCGCTCGCCGAGGGAGCAACCGGCGCCTATAACGCCCACTTCAAGACGCTGGCTCAGAATCTGGTTGCCGCAGGCCAGGGTAATGCGATCCTTCGCCTGGGTTGGGAGTTCGGCGGCGGCTGGTACCACTGGCACGTTGCGAACGCGACCGACGCCGCAAACTACGCCGCCTTCTGGCGCCAAACTGTCACGACGATGCGCGCGGTAGCACCGAACCTGGCCTTTGACTGGAACCCGGTTTGGGGTTGGCAGTCGGTCGATCCCGCGGCCTCTTATCCCGGTGATGCGTATGTCAACTTCATCGGCATCGATGTGTATGACCAGTCTTGGACCACCAACTACTCCGATCCCGCGGCACGCTGGACCGACGCACTGAACGCGCAGTACGGTCTCACCTGGCACCGCAACTTCGCGGCGGCGCACGGCAAGCCTATGTCGTTCCCCGAATGGGGCGTCGCGACTCGTAGCGACGGGCACGGCGGCGGAGACGCTCCTTACTTCATCCAGCAGATGACGCAATGGATCGCGCAGAACAACGTGGCCTACCAGGTCTACTTCGCCTTCGACGCACCCGACGGAGCGCACAACCTGATGGACGGCAGCTTCCCGAATTCAGCAGCCGCATTCAAGACGGCGATCGGTACCTCGTCCCCGACCCAGACGACGACCGGTACGAGTACTGGCGCTACCACCACTACCGCGACTACTACGACAACGGCACCGCCGACGACTACCACCACGACAGCGCCGCCGACCACTACCACGACGCCGCCGACCACTACAACGACGCCGCCGACTACCACCACGACGCCGCCGACCACCACCACGACGCCGCCGACCACTACCACGACGCCGCCGACCACCACCACGACGCCGGCGCCGCCCACAACAACCACCACGCGCACGACGACGACGAAGACGACGACGACGAAGACGACGACGACAACCTCTAAACCGCCCAAGCGGAAAGTCGTCAAGCGCCCAAGGTTGTGGTCGAACTCGAGAGCATCGATCAGCCTCATGAAGCCCACGATGCTCGCGAGAAAAAAGTAGGCGGAACGAGTCAGAAAAGCTGAACGCAGCGCATCCGGCCTCTGGCAGCCCAAATGGATGCCGGGGCCGGATTGTTTCTAGCGGAACGGGCCCTCAGTGGCCACGACGGTCGTAACGTACGACCCGGACACCGGCTAAGGAGCGCGACTCCGACGCCCGCAGGCCGGAGGCCTCCAGACCGGCAAGCGTAGCTTCGTAACCGGGATCAGCGGCCCCGTACAACTGCTGATGGCTAGTCACCAGCCAGATTCGCTGGAAGGGTGCTGCGCGCTCGCGCACGAGCCTCACGCGCATGACGATGTTGCCGTCGAACTTCATCTCATTCGTGTTCCAGCCGTCGGTGGGATAGACGGGCCGAGGCGCTCGACCGCTGTCGCCTTCGCGCCCCAGGTAGAGCGCGAACGGGATGCGTACGTAGGGCGCGTAGAAGAGGACGCCGTCACCGGTCCTCGCCGACCCGACGACGTAGCTCTCAGTACCGCGCCAGTCCTCGCTCTGTCCGTTTTGGTACCAGCGGACGACGCCCGCAAGCGAGACGAGCACTACGAACGAGGCGGCCCCGAAGGCAATCAGGGGGCGGCGGACTCGCGCCAGCCCAAGCGATAACAGCACGATGATCGGCGGTAGGCAAACGATGAAGTAGCGCACGACGAAAAGCGGCTTGTAGACAGCCGCCAGCACGCAGACGAGCAAAAAAGGGATGAGCAGCCAAGAGGCGAGCAACGCGACGGACCAGGTCGCGCGCGAGCGCAGGCGCGGGCCAAGCACCTTGGCGAGCCATAACCAGCCGAGCGCGAGACAGGTCAGCCCGGCAAGCAGGACGGCCACGACGAACAGCGGTCGGTCGTGGATCCTCGTCGCGACTCTCCCGGGCAGATTGCCCGACGCCCACTCCACGCCGGAGGCCTGGCTCGAGCCGACGAGATAGAAGAGCGGGAGTAGAAGAAGCGCCAGCAGCCCTGCCGAGGTGAGCCCCTTGCGCCACGGAATCTCCGTCCCGGGCAGGAAGAGGAGCGATACGAGAAGCGCCGGTGGAACGAAGAGCGCGAAGAAATGGGCATAGCCGGCCAGAGCGGCGGTAAGTGCATACGCGAGCCAGAAGATCCAGCGCGACTCCTCGATCGCGCGAACAAACAGGTACACGGAGGCAGTAACGAGCAGCAGGCAAAGCGCGTATCCGCGAGCTTCCTGCGCATAGTGAATCGCCATCGGGTTCAGCGCCAACAACAACCCGGCGACGAGCGCCGCCCTCTCGCCTACCAGCCGCCGCGCCAGCAGGTAGATCAGTGGCACGGTCGCAACCACAGCGATGAGCGAAAGGCTGCGGGCCACGAGCTCCGAATCGCCCAGATGCAGCCAACTCCAGAGCAGGAGGTGGTAGAGGCTCATGTTCCCCTCCCGTACTCGGAGGGCGTGGAGTAGACCGCCGAAGTCGAGCCGAGCCAGCGTGACGCTGACGGTCTCATCGAGCCAGAAGCTACGGCGGCCGAGCGCGATCAGGCCGAGCGAGGCGGCGAGCGCCATCTCGAGACCGACCAGTAAGCGCGGGCTCGAGCGCAGAATGGAACTCACGCGCGATGAAGCAGTGGAAAGGGGAACGTTCGTCATGCGCCGTGTATCACCGAGGAGAGGGAGCTCTCGAAAGCATCCCCGATAATACGCCAGTCGAATCGCGCCTCTACGACGGCGCGTCCGTGCGCTGAGAGCGAGCGACAGAGATCGTCGTCGGCAAGGAGGCGATCGACACAGGCGGCGAAACTCTCGGCATCATCGGCGACGAGCACGTCCTGACCGGCGCGCAGCCCTAGCCCTTCGCAACCGAGGCTCGTCGTGACGACGGGAACGCCGCGAGCGAGAGCTTCGAGGATCTTGAGGCGAGTGCCACCACCCACGCGAAGCGGTACGACTAGCGCCCGGGCTCGCTCCCAGTACGGCGTCGTGTCGAGTACGTTCCCGCTCACGGTCATCGTGAGCGTACTGCGCTTACCGATCTCGTAGACCTCGTCGCGGGGATGGCTTCCGACGACCGAGAGCGTCGCGTCACCGCGACGGACGAACGGTGAAACGGAGTCTACGAAGTAGGCGAGCGCGTCGACGTTCGCGCTGTAGTCGAGGCTGCCGAGGAAGAGGATCTCCGCCGCGTCGGGCACGGTCGAGCGCGATTTGAGGCGCTCGCAGTCGACACCGTTCGGAACGAGATCGATGCGTCCCGGGGCGAAAAGCTCCAGGGCCTTCGCCTCCTCCTCGGAAACGGCGAGCGTCCGCGCGGCTCGAGCCACGATCGAGCGCTCGAGGCGGACAACAGCCCCGCGCTGGAGCCGAGCCGCGAGACCGCGGGCCGAGAAGCCCAGCGTCGAGGCCATGGTCGAAACGCGTCGAGTCTCGGAGTTGTGCGAGTCGAAGACGGCCCGAGCGAGAAGCTCGGACGGCGTGTAGGGAATCATGTAGTGCGTCTCGATCACAACAACGTCGAACTCGCGCTCGGCAAGCCAGCGCCGGCAGGTATTCGCACACTCGCTCGAGTAGAAGTAGCTCGACTGGAAGGCGCGGCCGAGTAGTAGATCCCTTGCTACGCGGGCCTTGCGCTCGATCGAAGAGATAGCGAAGGGCTCGAGAATGACCTCCTCGCAGATCTCCTCCATCTCCGCCCGGTCGGCGAAGGACGGGGACGTTTCCGCGCGCAGGAGGCTGAAGAGCGACACCTCCCAGCCTCGCGCAGCCAGCTCGCGCATGAGATTCCAGTTCCGGATCCGCTCGCCGCTGACCGGTGGAAGCGGCGGTGTGTGGGTGAGGAAGGCGGCGCGCCCGATCGATCCTGTCTCTAGACGAGAGCGGCTCACGGCCCCAGTTTACGAGGATGAGCCGGTCGCCAAGGACGGTTAACTGTTGAACGCCGAGAGCAGAGTGGCTGCCGCGCTGGGAAAGCGGCCGGTCAGGAGCGCGTGCGCACCGTCGGGCGCATCGAAGTCGAAGTAGACGTGATAGGCGACGTCGTGCGAGATGATCCAGTTGTGCATCTGCGTCACGAAGTAGGGGTCGTCGCCGCCGCCGTGCCCATCTTCGCGCCAGACCAGGCCCCACTCGGGATAGGACATAGGCTTCTTCTTGGCCCGGGCGAAGCGCTGCTGCCAGAGGAGACCGCCCTCGCCGTGCACCGTGTCCTTCCAGCGGGCTACGGGGTCGGTGTAATTCGCCTGCCATCCCTGGTCGTACACATCCATCCCGATGTAATCGACAAAAGCGTTGCCGGGATAGGCCAGCCCGATCGTAAACGGCCGCCAGCCTTGAGCCGGATTCCAGTCGAACTGGAGTTGGGGACTGACGGCTCGCATCGTCTGGACGATCTGCCTCCAGTAGCCGGCGAACGCGCGTGCCTGGGCGTCCGAGTGGACTGACCATGGGTACCAGCCACCGGAGAACTCCCAGCCCAACCTGAGGATGGCGTTACCCTGTCCGGCCTTGCGAAGCGCGCTGGCGAGGCGCCGAAAGTGGACGTTGTAGGCGCCTCTGGCTCCCTCGTCGAGCGAGCCGCCGTCCGAATACGGAATGATCGGTACGCCGTAGACGAGGCGGATGGGATGAAACTTCGCATAGCGATCCCAGCGCTTCAATCCCGTGGGCCGTTCGATCGTGCGCCAGCTGTCTGCGACGACGAAATCGGCCGCGTACTCGACCGGTTTGTCGAGCCAGCGCTGAAACCGGAGCACACCGGCGGGGTTATGCGCGCCGCAGTAGAGCCCGAACGTCGCCTTGGTTTTCGAGCCGGCCTGTAGGGAGCCCGCGCTGGCCAGAACCACGAGGAGCGCCAAGGCGGCGAGCGACAGACACCGAGCGCATCTAGCCGACACGATCGGTCTCAGGACGCGTCGCAGGCGCGTCATCTTTCCACCGCCAGTTCCCCCCACTGCAGGCAGGGTACATCCTCCGAGAGGTGCGACGACGCATACGGGCGATAATGCTCCCTGTCCGATACGCACAATCTGCGCGAAACTACTTCAGCCTCGCCATCGAACTGTTTCTCCCATCGATTCCGCCGTTATTCCGCCTGTGAAATCCCGCATCGCACTTGCCTCCACCCGCCCCGTCGCACGTGGCTCCGCAGCGGCGTTCTCGACCATCGCCTGCCACGCCGCCGGGTTTGCCGGTGAGAAGAGCACGCTCTCTTCCGGAGAGACGGTCAAGCTCGATCGCTGGGAGGTCGCACCTTGAGCGCGTGGTCGATCGTCGTTCCCGAGCCCACGAGGCCCTTCGAGACTCGCACTGCACCCCCAACGTTCACGGTCGTGGTGGCCGCCTATCAGGTTGCCGACTTGATCGGTGATGGAATCGAGTCGATTCTCGATCAGACCCTTCCCGCCCTCGAGGTCATCGTCGTCGACGACGGCTCGAGTGACGACCTGGAGGACACCGTTCAGCGCTTTGGCAACCGAATCGCCTACCTGAAACGGGCACACGGCGGCGCCGCGGCGGCGATGAACACCGGCGTCCACGCGGCAACCGGTGATTACGTCGTGTTCATCGGCGCCGACGACGTATTCGCCCCTGAGCGTTTGGAGGCACTGGCTGAGCTTGCGATGTCTCGCCCTGACCTCGACGTTCTCACGACCGACGCCTACGTGGCCGTCGGGAACACGCCCTTTCGACGCTTCTACGACGAGACGAACCCCTTCGTCGTCGACGACCAGCGATCCGAGATCCTCGAGCGAAACTTCGTGTTCGGTCACACCGCCGTTCTCAGGCGGCGGTTGATCGAGCTCGGCGGCTTCGACGAAGGCATTCGCTGGACAAGCGACTGGGAGCTGTGGATCAGGATGATCCTCGCCGGCTCGCAGATCGGCTTGGTAAACGAGCCTCTGGCCACTTACAGGCTCTGGGAGCGAAGTCTCTCGTCGCAGCGCCTGAATCAGTCGCGAGGCATGATCACGACCCTGGAGCGGACGACCCTCAACTCGACGCTAACGGGCCCCGAGCGCGAGGTCGTCGCGCGAAACCTGGCTCAGCGCCGCCGCGATGTTGCGGCCGGCGAGGCCGAGCTGGCTCTGATGGAGGGCGCACCGGATGCTCGCGAGCGCGCCTGGGCCATCGCCAGAGACGGCCGCTTCTCACGAAAAACCCGTGCCAGGGCATTCGCCGCTGCACTCCTTCCGCCGATTGCAGCTGCTCTTCTCCGCCGCGAGCAACGCGGTAGTTGGATCGGAGCCGGTGGAGTGCGCATCCGCAGAGAGGTTGCCAACGATCCGGACGATCTGAGATCGTCTTGACGTGACTACTTTCGCGGGCAACTCTCGGCCCGGGGCTCAAGCTCCGCCCCGAGGGCGGCGGAGGAGATCGCCTTGGTGAACCGCCCCGGCTCCCCTCCCCGGCCGGACTCGTCCACGCCTTCGACGCCGCTTTTCGTTCACAGCGCGTCGGGGCCGGCCGGGACGCCGCTCGCCGCGCTGCTCGACGGCAGCCGTCATTTCCCCGGCGAGTACCTGCGAGCGCTGATTCGTCCTTTCGATTTCATCGTTGCGGATCTCTCCGCGACCTCTGGCACGATCGAGGAGTCGGCCGGCGACCTGCCTGCCGGCGCAGCGCGAGCTGAAGGCCTGGCAGTACGGCTCCGCCGGCGCGGGATTCAGCTCGAGCAGGGAGAGCCCCGGATTCTTCGCTCGGCGCGCCAGCTCGAATCGCTGTGCTACTCGCGCGGGCGATCATCGCTGGCGGTGATCCGCGCCGATCCTTCGCTCGTGACCGAGATGCAGGTCGGCGCGTGGTTCCAGGCTGGATGGAGAGGCCGACTCGCTCGACGCGCATTTCGGCGCATCCCCCGGCTCGCAACCTGCCTGCGAGCTCTCGTTCCGCGCCCGGGCGCGCTGCGAATGGCAGCAGACGCCTGGTTCTGGGCCGGGGTACGGCGCGAGGCGAGCGCGCGCGAGTGGAAGCGTCTCACTCGTAGCTCCTACGTAGTGCTTTGCTACCACCGCCTCGCAGGCGAAGACCGAGAGAGCGAGAAGGAGCTCGACGTCGCACCCAACCGGTTCGAGCGTCACATGCGGGCGCTGCGCGTGCTCCGCTATCGCCCACTCTCCCCCGCCGAGCTGCTCGCCTTCCACACCGAGCCGAGCGCCGTCCTTCCCAGACGCCGCTATGTCGTGACAGAAGATGACGGATACGTCGATGCTGTGGTCTGCCTCGAGAGAAACGCTCGCCTTCGACCACAGGTCTTCGTCATGACCGCCCTGGTCGATGGAGCGCCGCTACATCCGAATCAGGCGCCGCTCGCCGACTGGGAGATGCTCAATCGGGCCGGCGCCGCCGGGGTCGCCGTCGGATCGCACACTCGTCACCACGTCTCGCTGGTGGGGCTCGAAAGGGGTGCGCTCAACGACGAGATCGCCGGCTCGCTTCGAGACCTCGAGCACTCACAACCCGGCGCCATTCCGCTCCTCTCATATCCGTACGGCCATTGTGACCAGGCGGCGCGCGAGGCGACGATCGCGGCCGGTTACTCGGCCGCTTACACGACTACAGCCGGCCGCAACGGAGCCGGCACCGACCGCTGGTGCCTGCGTCGAATCAGCGTTCAGGCGCGTAATGGGGTGCCTTCCTTTCTGTGGAAGGTGATGACCGGCGAGCCGCTGCCCGAGCGATGGGAGCGCAGACTGGTCGCCCGCGAAGCGGCCGCTCGCCGCCGCCGAGAGGGCCGCGAGTGAGCGCAACCCTCATGATCCGCCATCCGCCCGGCTACGAGCCTGAGCGCCGGTACGTGTGCGACGTCGTTTTCAGGGAGTTTCTGGGGATCGATTACTTCGCCTCGATCGAGGATCGCTCTGACGTTGAGATCACCCTCTCCGGCGACTCCTCGAGGGCGCGGATTGTGTTAGCAGACACCCTCTTCCAGACCCCCGAAGACACCTGGCTGACAGCAGCGTCGCTGCCTTTGCTCCCCCTGCCGATGCTGGCGCTCGCCACCACGTCGATCGATGCCGTGACCGTTACCGACTCGCTTCCGGTGATCTACGGCTCCCCGTTTCCCGACGGCTCCTTCCTCTGCGAGCGAGAGGGAGAGATAGCTCTCGGGCTCGACCTGCTCGGGAGTGCTTTCTTCATGCTCAGCCGCTACGAGGAGCTTGCCACCGAGGTCAGAGACGAGCACGATCGCTTCCCGGCCCGCGCTTCCCTCGCCCAAGCCGAAGGCTTTCTCGATCGTCCGATCGTCAACGAGTACCTGGAGATCCTCTGGTGGGCGCTCTCGCGACTCTGGCCGATGTTGCCGCGGGCAAGGCGCGACTTCCGACTGCGATTGAGTCACGACGTCGACTTCCCGCTGTTTCGCATCGGCCGGGAAGAGGCCGTTCGACTCGCGCTTCGCGAAATCCGGCGTGAGCACGCTCCGTGGGTGGCAACACGGCGGCTGCTCGGATCGATCGGATTGCGGCTGCCGGCGCCCGACCGGGATCTCTACAACACCTTCGCTTTCATCATGGATGCGGACGAGCGGGCCGGAACGAGGAGCGTCTTCAACTTCATAACCGCTCATACGTCCGGCCCGATCGACGGTTCCTACTCGATCGACGACCCCTGGATTCGCGGCCTGATGCGCTCGCTCCACGAGCGAGGCCACGAGATCGGCCTGCATCCGAGCTACCAGACGTTCCGGGATGGTGAGCAGACGCTGCGCGAGCTAGATGCCCTGCGCCGGGCGTGTGCAGAGGAGAACGTCGACCAGCCGAGCTTCGGCGGCAGGCAGCACTACCTACGTTGGGAGAACCCGATCACCTGGCAGAACTGGGAAGACGCGGGACTGGCATACGACTCATCGCTCTCTTTCGCAGATCGAGCGGGCTTTCGCTGCGGAGTGTGCTTCGAGTATCCGGTCTTCAACCTCCGAACCCGCCGGAGCCTGAAGCTAAGAGAGAGGCCGCTTGTCGCCATGGACGCGTCGCTGCTCGAATACGAACAGCTCTCGCACGAGCGAGCAGCCGACCGGCTGCTCGAACTCAAGCGGCGTTGCCGACTCTTCGGCGGCGAGTTCACGCTGCTCTGGCACAACGACCGCCTCCTATCGCGAAGCGCGAAGCGGGCTTACGAACTTACACTGTCTAGATGATCCGCCCACGAGGCTTGCGCAGGCGGATCGGCCGCCGACTCCGTCTGCCCAGTCCAACGCGGCGCATCCGCTTCAGCCTCGCCACGGCCGCGCTCGAGCGGAAGGCACGAGGCGGTCCGCTCAGGCTCCTCGACGCCGGCTGCTCCGAGGCGTTACTGGCGGAGAAGCTCGGGCTTCGTCATTCCGGTTGGTCGATCGATGCCGCCGATATCGACGAGCAGGCGCTCCAGACGGCGGCCGACTCGCTCGGCGTCGCAGGTGTTGCAAACGTCCACCTGTTGAAACGCGATCTGACCAAGCCGCTCGGCGAAGAGACTTATAGCGCCGTGCTCGCGCTCGAATGCTTGGCCTTCTTGCCCGACGATCAGGCAGCGCTCTCTTCGATGACCGCCTCGCTCGAGCCGGGCGGGATCTTTCTAGCCCACGTGGCGGACAAGCATTGGCAGCCCGTCTCGGCCCGAGGACGAACGACCTGGCCGGGCGAGGTCAAGCACGGCTACACGATCGAAGAGCTTAGGGCGAAGCTCGAGCAGGCCGGCCTCACCTTCGTCGCCGCGACACCAACAAGCCGCTCGTTGGCCCGGCTCGGCAGCGAGCTCGCCGATCGAATCGAACACGCTCCCAGCCCGGTCCGGCTCGCCTGGTATCCGCTCTCGATGACGATCGCCTGGCTGGACCGACACGGAGTCACCTGGGGCAAGCCAACCGGACTATTTGTCGAGGCCCGCCGCTGAGGCGCAGTCCTGCAGCAATCAGCGCGCGAGAATGGCGCGCCAAGCCGCGAGCAGCTCCTTCTCCTCGGCGCCGGGCGAATACTCCGACCTGACGAATTCCGACGCTCGCCGCCCCCGCTCGCGCACAGACTCCGGCCGCTCGCGAAAATCGGTCAGCACCTGCTCGACGGCGACCGCCACCGCAACCACGTCGGCAGTGGGGACGGGATAGGCGAGCTCGGGCAGGAGATATTCACGACCGCCGTTGCCGTCGAATCCGACCACCATCG
>JADGPD010000075.1 GCA_017882615.1 Thermoleophilia bacterium | reverse complement strand
CTGAGGCGCGACTGCGATCGCCTGGCCGAGCTCTCGGCGCTCTTCCACAGCGCCGGCAGGGCGCACCTCGAGGGCAAGGGAAAGATCTCGGTTCATCTCGATCTGGCCGCTGCGGCGGTGGCGCGGAGAGCCTTTTCCGCGCTCCGCGCCTTCGGCATCTCGTCGGAGATCCGCACCTACCGCCAGCGCGCCTTCAACCGCGCCAATCGCTACCAGCTTCACGTGTCCGGCTCGCCGCGGGCGCTTCAGTTGCTGAACGAGGCCGGCGTGCTCGACGCGGGGCTGGCGCCGATCGAAGTTCCTCCAGCGCGGGTGACCGCCCGCGCCTGCTGCCGCGCGGCCTATCTGCGCGGGGCGCTACTCGGCTCGGGCTCGCTCAGCGCACCGCCCTCGCTCCATCTCGAGATCCGCACGACCAGTGTCGAGGGAGCAAACTTCTTGGCCGAGCTCGCCGCTCGCGAGGGAGTCGAGCTGCAGGTGGTCGAGCGCGACCGGAACGCCGTCGCCTACGCGAAGGGAGGCGATGCGGTGGCCGGCCTACTCGCCTTGGCGGGCGCCTCCGAGATCGCGCTGACCCTGGCCGAGCGCTCGGTCATCGGCGAGGCGCGCGCCGGGGCGAACAGGCTCGCCAACGCCGACCAGGCCAACATCACCCGGGCCAGCGAAGCGGCCCAGGCTCAGCTTCGCGCCGTGCGCCGGCTGCAGCGCCTGGGGTTGCTCGAGCACCTCTCCCCGGTGCTGCGCGAGGCGGCCCGGCTTCGCCTGCGTAACCCCGAGCGCTCGGTTGCGGAGCTGGCGGAGCGAGCCGATATCCCGAAGCCGACGCTGCACGGTCGCTTCCGCCGCTTGCGAGAGCTCGCCGAGAGGCGCGGCTGAGGCGATTGAGCGCCCGCAGCGCGGTTTGAGGTCTATCCCACTAGGAGGATTTGGCGAAACGGCGGTACCGGTGCACCTGACCACTCCACCCCGCGAGCACGAAGAATACGCCCGACACCACTGCGAAAACCCAAGACCCACCCCAGACAAGTAGCACGATCGCATCGGCGATGGAAACGCATATGACCAAGATCACCAACTCAAAGAGCAGTCCTCGTCTCGTGGTGGGCGCGCCACGTCCAAAGAGCAGTCCTCGTGCGCGCGGGAGAGAGCGAATCTTCGTCACCGTCACGCGTCGAGTCTAGCGGGACTACGCGGCGAGTGGAATGGCGCGTGCTCGTGCTATCCACGGCTTAACCCTCTCGGCCGCGTATCCCTGGCGGGATGGGTCCGTAGAAGCCCTCTGGTCAACCGAAATCAGGCGCCCACCGCTAGACTCGACGGCGAGCTTAGAGACAGAAAAAAGACGAAAGGGAATTCGAATGGCGACTCGCGTTGGAATCAACGGTTTTGGACGTATCGGGCGCAGCTTTTTCCGCGCTCAGGCGGAGATGGGTGCCGATCTGGAGATCGTCGCCGTGAACGATCTCTGCGACATCAAGACGATGGCGCACCTGCTCAAGTACGACTCGGTTCAGGGACGCTTCCCGGGCGAGGTCAAGGTTGGCGACGGGAGCATCCAGGCGGGCGACGAGAAGTTCTCAGTGCTCGCGGAGAAGGATCCCTCGGCGCTGCCCTGGAAGGAGCTCGGCGTCGATGTCGTGCTCGAGTCCACCGGTGTCTTCCGCTCGCGCGAGCAGGTTCAGGCACACCTCGACGCCGGCGCCAAGAAGGTCGTCATCTCGGCCCCCGCGACCGATCCCGACATCACGCTCGTGCTGGGCGTCAACGACGAGCTCTATGACGCCGAGAAGCACAACATCATCTCCAACGCCTCCTGCACGACCAACTGCGTCGCGCCGATGGCGAAGGTGCTGCACGAGAACTTCGGCATCGAGCAGGGCTTCATGACCACGATCCACGCCTACACCAACGATCAGCGCATCCTCGACTTCCCGCACAAGGACCTGCGCCGTGCCCGCTCGGCCGCGATCAACCAGATCCCGACCTCGACCGGCGCCGCCCGCGCGATCGGCCTCGTGCTGCCCGAGCTGAAGGGCAAGATCGACGGCATCTCGATGCGCGTTCCGGTTCCGACCGGCTCGATCACCGACCTGGTCGTCAAGCTCAGCAAGGAAGTGACCCCCGAGAAGGTCAACGCGGCCTTCAAGCAGGCGGCCGACGCCAGTTCGCTCACCGGCTACCTCGAGTACACCGAGGACGAGATCGTCTCGACCGACATCGTCAACTGGCCTTACTCGTGCATCTTCGACAGCAAGCTGACGATGGCCAGCGGCAACATGGCCAAGGTGTTCGGCTGGTACGACAACGAGTGGGGCTACAGCTGCCGCTTGGTCGACCTGATCGACAAGAAGCTCTAGTCGGGGAGGCCGAAAACCGTGCACAAGCCACGTTCCGTACGTGACGCGGACGTCGCCGGCAAGCGCGTCCTCGTTCGTGTCGATTTCAACGTTCCGCTCGACGAGGGCAAGGTTGCCGACGACACGCGCATTCGCGCGGCGCTGCCGACGATCAAGCTCCTGCTCGAAAAGGGAGCCTCGAACGTCATCTGCTGCTCGCATCTCGGGCGGCCGAAGGGCGTAGCTGATCCCAAGTTCTCGCTCAAGCCCGTCGCAGCTCGGCTCGCCGAGCTGCTCGGGCGCGACGTCGCCTTCGACGACCCGAGCGCGCAGCTCTGCGTGCTCGAGAACACCCGCTACGTCGCGGGCGAGACGAAGAACGATCCCGAATACGCCGCGCAGTTGGCGACCAAGGCCGATGTCTACGTCAACGACGCCTTCGGCTCGGCCCACCGGGCGCACTCCTCCACCGAGGCGGTCGCCCACCTGCTGCCGGCCTACGCCGGGCTACTTCTCGAGGCCGAGCTGAACGAGCTGAGCAAGCTCCTCGGCGAGGTCGAGCGGCCCTTCGTCGTGATCGTCGGCGGGCTCAAGGTCGAGGACAAGATCGGCGTGCTGCGCAAGCTGGGCGAGCGGGCCGACGAGCTTCTGATCGGCGGCAAGATGGCCGAGCAGGTGCACGCCTCGAATCCGGTCGGGCGCGACGTCGAGCTGCCCGACGACACGGTGATCGGCGACAGCTTCGCGGCCGACGCCAATACTCAGATCGTCGACTACTTCGACGTTCCCGAAGGCTGGGAGCGCTACGACATCGGCCCGCGCACGCGCGAGCGCTTCTGCTCGATCATCGCGAAGGCCAAGACGATCTTCTGGAACGGCCCGATGGGCGTGTTCGAGTTCCCGGTGTTCGCCGAGGGCACGCGCGCGGTCGCCGAGGCGGTTGCCAAGGCCGACGCCTATTCGGTGGTCGGCGGCGGCGACTCTGTACGGGCTCTCGAAGAGCTCGGTTACAAGAACCGGATCTCCTGGGTCTCGACCGGCGGCGGCGCTTCGCTCGAGCTGCTCGAGGGCAAGGAACTACCGGGCGTCCTGGCAATCCCCGAGTCGTGAGGAGAGGCGAATGTTGATCGCCGGTAACTGGAAGATGTTCAAGACCCCGTCGGAGGCCGCGAGCTTCTGCCGGGCACTGCGTGAATCGATCGGGGATGTCGGCGCGATCGACGTCGCCGTCTGCCCGCCCTACGTCGCGCTCGCAAATGCGATCGCCGAGCTCGACGGCAGCGAGATCTCGGTCTATGCCCAAAACGTTCACTGGGCGGGTAATGGCGCCTTCACCGGAGAGATCTCGACCGGAATGCTGACCGAGCTTGGTGCGGCCGGCTCGATTGTCGGACACTCCGAGCGGCGTCAGTACTTCGGCGAGACCGACCTGACGGTGGCCAAGCGGGCGAAGGCCACGATCGACGCCGGCATGAAGGTCATCGCCTGTGTCGGCGAGCTCGAGAACGAACGTGACGCCGACGAGACCGAGGCCGTGCTGGCACGCCAGCTCGCCCCGATCGTCAGCGAGATCGGCGTGCACGAGCGGCTGGTCATCGCCTATGAGCCCGTCTGGGCCATCGGTACCGGCAAGACGGCCTCTCCGGCTCAGGCAGAGGAGGCGCACGCCTTCATTCGCAGCATCATCGACGTCCCGATTCTCTACGGCGGCTCGGTCAAGCCCGACAACGCGGGCGAGCTGATGAGCCAGCCCAACGTGAACGGCGCGCTGGTCGGCGGAGCCTCGCTCGACGTTGATTCGTTCGTCTCGCTCTGCGCGGCCGCAGCGGTCGTCGCGTGAGCGAATCCGCGCCTGCTGGAAGCGACGGGGGAGCGAAATCTCCCTCGTCGCCTAGGACGGTGCCGTTGGTCGCGCTGGTCATCCTCGACGGTTGGGGCGAGGCGCCGCCCGGTCCGGGCAACGCGGTCTCGTTGGCCGACACGCCCGTTTACGACCGCTTGCGCGCGACGTATCCGCACACGAGCATCAAGTGCTCGGGCGCTGCTGTCGGCCTACCCGATGGGCAGATGGGCAACTCCGAGGTAGGGCACCTGACGATCGGGTCGGGTCGGATCCTTAAACAGAGCCTGCAGCGCCTGAATGACGATGTCGAAAGCGGCGCCCTGCTCGAGAACAAGGTGCTTCTAGGCGCCTTCGAGCGGGCACGCGAGCGAGGTGGGAACGTCCATCTGCTTGGTCTCGTCTCCTACGGCGGCGTCCATTCCCACATCGATCACCTGCGCGGCCTGCTCGAAATGGCCAAGTTGCAGGGGATGTACGAGAAGACTTTCGTGGATGCCTTCACCGACGGGCGCGACGTATCGCCGCACGCGGCGGTCGCGGACGTGGCCGAGCTCCCGCCCGAGCGAATCGCGAGCGTAATCGGGCGTTACTACGCGATGGACCGCGACAAGCGCTGGGACCGGATCGACATCGCTCTGGACGCGTTGATCGAAGGAAAGGGAAAGCGGGCCTCTGACCCCGCCGCCGCGATCCAGGAGAGCTACGACGAGGACGTCACGGACGAGTTCATCAAGCCGATCGTGCTCGACGGGCGGCCTCGCATCGACAAGAAGGACGCGCTCATCTTCTTCAACTTCCGCCCGGATCGTGCGCGTCAGCTCTCGAGCAAGCTGCTCGAGCTCGGCTACGACCTTACGACGATGATGAGCTACGACGACGATCTCGATTGCCCGGTCGCCTACGCCGACGTGAACGTAAGCGAGACCATGGCTCAGCTCCTCTCGGAGAACGGGCTCAAGCAGCTGCACATCGCCGAGACCGAGAAATATGCGCACGTCACCTACTTCTTCAACGGCGGGCGCGAAGAGGAGTTCCCGGGCGAGGATCGCATTCTCGTCCCGTCACCACGCGAGGTTCCGAGCTACGACAAGAAGCCGGAGATGTCGGCTCCCGAGGTGGCGCGCCGCTTCTGCGAGGCGATCGGCAGTGGCGAGTATGCCTTCGCTGTCGTCAACTTCGCCAATGCGGACATGGTCGGTCACACGGGCTCGATTCCGGCCACGATCGACGCACTGGAGGCGGTGGACAAGTGCCTCGGCGAGGTCGTTGCGGCCGTTCACGCACAGGGCGGCGTGTGTCTGATCACCGCCGACCACGGAAACAGCGAGAAGATGCTGGCCGACGACGGAGTTTCCATTTTCACTGCTCACACCAACAGTCAGGTGCCGCTGATAGTGACCGTGGAAGGCGCGAAACTCCGCTCCGGCGGTGAGCTGTCCGACCTAATTCCGACCGCAATTGCTTTGCTAAATCTTAGGAAACCCTTAGCAATTACCGGGGTTTCGGTCATTCAATAAGCAAATAGCGGGGTCTATACTCAGGCTGCCATGGCTATTCAGCAGCCTGATATGGCAGTAATTCGCAGGGCGCAGCGTGGTGACGAGCGCGCCTTCGCGCTTATCGTGCGCGCTTACGAAGCGCCCATCTTCAACTACGTGCTGCGCATGGTCGGCGATCGTGCGCTGGCGGAAGATCTTACTCAGGACGTTTTCCTGCGCGTCTTTCGCGGCCTGCGCGGCTACTCGCGCCGCGCCCGGTTTACGACCTGGCTCTTCCAGGTGGCCAAGAACCGCGTGATCGACGAGATGCGAGCCGCCGAGCGCCGGCCGCGTTCTTGAGTGGCGATCGAGGACGCACCTCAGCTCGAGGTGGTCGACGCTCCGATCGAGCAAAGCGAGGCGATCGACATCCTCCTCTCCGAGGTCGACAGGCTGAGCCCCGATCTCAAAGAGGCGCTGCTCTTGCGCGACATCGCGGGGCTTTCCTACAACGAGATCTCCGACACGCTCGAGGTGACGCTGGCGACCGTCAAGTGGCGCATCTTCAAGGCCCGGGAAGAGGTTCAGCAGGCGCTCGAGCAGCAGGGCGTTGGGCTTTCGAGCCTGGGTGAGAGTGAAAGCAAGAGCGCCGGCTCGAGCTGAGCGCCCTTTCCACGGACTGCTCAGAAACCGCGGGAAAGCCGGCTCGCCAGCTGTTCCGGAAGCCCGGCTTCACGGATCTCGGTCTGCGTGCGCTCGATCTCGTATGCGACCCGCCTGAACTCGGCGCTGCCCGCGTCCAGGTCGAGCAATAGGTAGGCCGACCTCGAATCGCCGTCGCGAGGCTGACCGACCGAGCCGGGATTGAGCAGCCAGCGGCCGGTGGAGAGATCGATGGTCGTTCCGCCCGGCGCGAGGCCGAATTCCAGCTCTTCGCCGACCAACGAAGAGGCTAGAGCGTAGTGGGAGTGACCGACGAGCACGAGCGGCTCGCTACTGAGCGAGAAAGCGTCGGCGGCGTTTGCCGCCCTCAACACGTACGCCCAGACCGGCTCGCGCGGGCTGCCGTGGTAGAGCTCGCAACCGGTGAGCTTGGCCGCAGGCTGCAGGTTTTCGAGATAGGCGCTGGAGCTGCCGAGGTGCTCTCGCGTCCAGGCGGCGGCCGCGGCGGCTACCGGAGAGAAACCGTCCAACGAGATTCGCCCGATCGCG
>JADGPD010000074.1 GCA_017882615.1 Thermoleophilia bacterium | reverse complement strand
TTCAACTCGAGTCTCGACGGAAACGTACGCCGCGCGATCGACATCCACGAAGGAGAAGAAGTTGACGAGTCCGCCTTCAAGGCGCTCGTTCGCCAAGCGTTCGCCCTCAACAGTTCTGGCAAGTCGAAACCTTCGAAGAAAGCGAAGTCCTAAGGGATTCCGGCCCTGAACAGGCGCACACTGGCATGTGTGAGGGTCCAGGAATGTCTCTCCTGACGGGCGGGATACGGCCGTGGCGCCGGCCGTAGACGGACTCAGTTGGGGGGGGACGCGGTGAAAGAGCCGGCGACTATCACCTGATCGGGGCCGGCGGCGAGGTCATCAACACAGGTGTACTTGGCGATGTTCGGCGCCCAACGCGTGACCCGGCCGCCGGCGGCGAAGTCGAGCGCGGCGAGGTTGTTGCGAGGCTGCCTCTCGACCACACTGAGGCTGTTGCGGCAGTTGCCGGCGAGATAGACGATGTCGCCGGAGACAGCGAAGCGGTAGCCGCCGGTCTCGTGGCTGAGCGGGTCGAGCGCACCGGTCTGCTCATTCGTGATCCCGAAGCCGTCGTGCCCGGCCGTGAAGACACGGCCGTGAGTGACAAGGATCGTGGCGACGTCGCCTATCAACGACCGGCCGTGAGCCTGCGGAGGCGTCCAGGAGGTGAGGCGGCCGCTTTGGGCGTCGAGGACGGCGATCGAGTCGCGCGGCTTGCCGGCGACGCTCTTCAGGCCGTCGCTGCCGATGAAGAGGCGGCCCCGGTCGAGTGCGAGCGCCCCGATATCGACGATCGGCCCGAATAGCGGCTTCGCCGTGAGCTTCGATGGTCGCCAGGGCAGCAGCCTGCCGGTGCGGGGACTCAGGGCGACGAGCGAGGGGTGCGCCTTGCCGCCAACGTTGCTGAAGTCGCCGCCCGCGTAAACGCGCTGTTTGCTTGCGGCGAGCGCAAGAACACGAGTGGCGCTGCCAGCGCCACTGACCGGCGTGCGCCAGCGGAGCGCGCCGGTCGTAGCGTCCAGGGCCACGACGCCGAAGCTGCCGGCGACGTAGAGCGTCGTGCCGAGGCGTCCGAGTGCGAGCGGCGAGTCGTCGGGATTGTCGAGTTGGCGTCCGGCCGGCAGCTGGGGCTTAAATGCCGCATCGAGGGTGCCGTCGGCGTGGAGGTGGGCCAGGTCGTTCGTCCTGATGCGGCCGATGCAGGTGAAGATGCCGGCCGCGAACCAGCCGCCATGCCCGTCGGCGAGCACAACGTTGACGCCACCATTCGGATTCGGGAACGCGCGGTCTATCGCGCCTGTCCGCGCGGAGACTAAGACCAGGCTCCTGTACGTACCCTTTTTGCAGCCACCACCCGCCGAGGATACGGCCGTAGAGCTGCCGGCAACGGCGAAAACGGCGACGGCTGCCGCGGCTACCAGCACGCTTCTCATCAACGTTTACCTTGTACACCCTGAGGCGGGCGGGCAGGACTGATCTGCGCTATCACGCTAATAAAATCGGCGTCTGCCCCCGTTTCGAGAGATGCCTTCTCGCGTACAGAATGAGGCAGGGCGCGCGTACAAGCGGCTGCGGAACTGACGTCCGAACCCGCACCCTTGGCTTCCTACTCGGCTGAGTGAGCGGGCTCTAACTAAAGCGGCAGCTGGCTCGCTGCGTGCTTGGCCAGATCGATCAGCGGCTGAACGGCGAAGAACGATCCGACCGTGACGATAACGGCCGCGAAAACGGCCGTCGAGAGCATGCGATCGAGTAGCGGCGGCTCTTCCTTCGCCGCCGCTTTCTCGCCCGGCTCGGGTCGCATGTAGATGGCGCGGACGACCGCCAGGTAGTAGCCGAGGCTGACCAGCGTCGCCACGGCGCCGACGATCAGCAGCCAGGTCCAGCCCGATCGATAAGCGGCCGCGAACAGGTAGACCTTGCCCACGAAGCCGCCCGTGAGCGGGAAGCCGGCAAACGAGAGCATGAAGATCCAGAGCGCGATTCCGCTCAGCGGCCGCCGCCAGCCGAAGCCGGCCAGGTTGTCGAGTGTCGCCGGCTCGCCCAGCTCGCGCTCGTGCAGGGCGGCCAGCGCGAAGACTCCCACCGAGGCGGCGCCGTAGGGGATCAGGTAGTAGAGCAGCGCCCGCGTGCCGAGCGAGCTGGCGGCCGTGATCGCGAAGAGCAGGAAGCCGGCGTGCGAGATCGAGGAGTAGGCGAGCATGCGCTTGAGATCGCGCTGGGCCAGGGCGGCCAGGTTGCCGACCACCAGCGAGGTGACCGCAAGCGCCGCCGCCGCCGAGGTCCAGAGATGCTCCTGGGCCGAGAAGGAGACCGAGAGCACGCGTAACGCCACCAGCAGCGCGACCGCCTTGGTCGCGCCGGCCATGAAGCCCGAGACCGGCGTCGCGGCGCCCTGGTAGACGTCGGGCGTCCAGGTGTGGAAGGGCGCCGCCGAGGCCTTGAAGGCGAAGCCGACCAGGATCATCGCCAGCCCCGTGATCAAGAACAGGTCGCCGCTCGGCGCCTTGCCGGCGATCTGAGCGAGGTTGAGCGTTCCCGTGGCGCCGTAGACGAAGGCGGCGCCGAAGACGAGAATCGCCGAGCTGAAGCCGCCCACGATCAGGTACTTGAAGCCCGCCTCGATCGCCTCCGGGCGCTCGCGCTCGAGCGCGCAGAGCACGTACAGCGAGATCGACAACCACTCCAGCCCGAGGAAGAGGGTGAGCAGGTTGGCCGACTGGGCGAAGAGGATCATGCCGCCGCCGGCCGAGGCAAGCAGCGCGAAGCGTTCCCCGACCCGATCGACCGTCGAGCGCTCGCCGTAGTAGACGAGCGTCGTCAACAGCCCCACGCCGGCCACGATCATCGCCGCCAGCGCGCCGTAGCGGTCGCGGAAGAGCGCGTTCGCGATCACGCCGCGGGAGTGGGGGCTGCGGTCGAAGAGGATCGCGGCGGCGGCAAAGGCGCCCGCGTATCCCGCCAGGCAGAAGAACCAGGAAACGTTCCTGCGCCGGCGCTCGGGAACGAGCACCGCAGCCATCAGCGAGGCGATGGTCGCCGCGAGCAAGGCGAGCGAGGGAGCCAGCGTGAGCCAGTCGATGGCGGGAGTCCTGATCACTTCGCCGTCCCCGTCGTCGTGGCGGTCGTGCTACCGGCTCTCGGTACGCAGGCTAGCCCGACCTGCGCCTTGCTCTGACTCGAGATCCCCGCCGAGGTCACGGGAGGCTGCGAGAGACAGGCGAAGGAGTGCTTGCTGATCGCCGCCGGCCAGACCGAGAGCGCGAGCATGCAACCGAGCAGGGCTCCGATCACGCACAGCTCCGGAAGGAGAACGTCGGGCGCCTTCTTGGTGACCGCTTCGCCGACCTCGCGGTGGAGTAGCGCCGAGACGAGCCGCAGCATGTACATCGCCGCCAGCACCATCGCCACGAGACCGGGAATCGCCCAGCCCCAGCCCTGCTGGAAGACGCCGGCCAGAATCAGGAACTCGCCCGCGAAGGCGTTCGATCCCGGCACCGCGAGCGAGATCACGCCGATCGAGATGATCAGGCTGGCCAGGATCGGTCGCCCGCGCGCCATTCCGCCGAGACGCGACAGAGCGCCGGTCGAGGTGCGGAGCTCGATCACCCCGGCGAGCAAAAACAGCGCCGCCGAGACCAGCCCGTGGTTCACCATCTGCAGCACCGAGCCGCTCAGCGAGAGCTCGTTTTGGGCAAAGACGCCGAGCCCGATCAGGCTCATCTGAGCCAGGCTCGAGTAGGCGACGACGCCGCGGATGTCGGGCGCCCGGAAAGCGAGCAGCGAGCCGTAGACGAGGCCGACCGCCGAGAGCGCGAGCATGAGCGAGCGCAGATCGTGCGTGGGGCCGGGGAACTGGGTCAGCGCGATGCGCAGGAAGCCGAACACGGCGACCTTCGAGATCACGCCCGAGAGCAGCGCGGCGACCTCCGGCGGCGACTCGCGATAGGCGTCGGCGAGCCAGCCGTGCAACGGGAAGAGCGGGGCCTTGACGGCAAAGGCGGCGGCGAAGCCGAGGAAGAGCCAGACGCTGCCGCTCTGCTGAGCCGTCGCCAGGTCGAACCCGTGCGAGAGGCCGTAGATGACGATCGTGGCGAACATCAGTAGCGACCCGGCCATCGTGTAGGCGACGAACTTGAAGGTCGCCCGCAGGCGCCCGGCGCCGCCCCAGACGCCGATCAGCACGTACAGCGGAATCATCATCGCCTCGTAGGCGACGTAGAAGAGGATCAGATCCTGCGCCGTGAAGACGCCGACGATCGCGGCGAGAAGGAGGAGCATCAGCGCGTAGTAGGCGTTCGCCCGCTCGCGCCCGCTCCAGAGCCCGTAGGCGATCGCGGCGGTCATCACGACCACGGTCAGGCCGACGAGCCAGAGCGAGAAGCCGAACAGACCGACGTGGTAGCTGATGCCGAGATCGGAGATCCAGGAGTGCTGCTGCTCGAATTGGATCCTGGCGCTACCGAAGTCGAAGCGGATCAGGCTCGAGACCCACAGCGCCAGCTCGGCCAGAGAGAAGAAGAGCGCGAGCGAGCCGACCCACATCCTGGGCCCCGGTAGCAGGAACACCGACAGAGCGCCGAGCAGAGGCAGGCAGATGAGCGCCGTCGTCAGCATCAGCGAAGCACCAGGAAGAGCAGGACGATTACAGACACACCGGCCGCCACGAGCAGCACGTAGGTGCGCGCCAGGCCGCTTTGGATCGCCGCGGCGAAGCGGCCGCCCATGAGAGCGCCGAATCCGATCTCCTCACCGGAGCGCTCGATCACCGGTCGTTCGAACCAGCTTCCCAACCGGTGCGCGACAGCGACGGCCGGGCGATAGAAGAGCAGGTCGTAGGTGCGGTCGAAGTAGAGCTTCTCGACCAGCGCCCTGGGCGCTCTCGGCGCCTGCTGTGTTCGGGCCGCGTAGACCGTCCAGGCGATCCAGACTCCGCCCAGCGCGACGACCAGAGAGACGGCGCTCAGCAGCCATTCGCGCGAAGCGCTGGGCTCGGAGGCGAACGACGGCGCGACTTGCTCCAGGAAGCTCGAGAAGGGATGCCAAAGTCCGGAGACCTGCATCCAGCCGCCGCCGATCGCGAGCAGGGTCAAGACGGCGACCGGCGCGGTCATCCAGCGCGGTCCCTCGGCGCGCTTTCGCTTGGGCAGGCTCTTCTTGACCAGCTCGCTCTCGTCGCCCGAGAAGACCAGGAAGAGCAGGCGGAAGGAGTACAGAGCAGTCAGGAGCACGCCGGCGATGGCGGCCGCGAACAGCACCTTGCCGTAGACGCCGTTCGAGACCGCGGTGGCCAAGATCGCGTCCTTAGAGAAGAAGCCGGCCAATGGCGGAAGGCCCACGAGGGCGCCGGTGCCGATCAGCATGGCGATGAACGTGCGCGGCATTCTCCTACGCAGGCCGCCCATCTTGCGCATGTCCTGCTCGCCGCCG
The DNA here is from genome assembly GCA_017882615.1 of Thermoleophilia bacterium. Lineage (GTDB taxonomy): Bacteria > Actinomycetota > Thermoleophilia > Gaiellales > Gaiellaceae > Fen-549. Next base: position 1,467 of record JADGPD010000074.1, on the reverse strand, counting down.
AGCGCGTGGATGACGACGCCGGCCGCCAGGAAGAGCAGCGCCTTGAAGAAGGCGTGCGTGACCAGGTGGAACATCGCCGCGCTGTAGGCGCCGATGCCCGCGGCCAGGAACATGTAGCCGATCTGCGACATGGTCGAATAGGCGATCACGCGCTTGATGTCGGTCTGCACGAGCGCGATCGCGCCTGTTGCAAGCAGCGTCGCGGCGCCCAGGCCGGCGGCCGTCTGCTGCACGTGCGGCGCCTGCTCGAAGAGCGGGTGTGCGCGCACGATCAGGTAGACACCGGCGGTGACCATGGTCGCGGCGTGGATCAGGGCGCTGACCGGAGTCGGGCCCTCCATTGCGTCCGGGAGCCAGGTGTGGAGCGGGATTTGGGCCGATTTGGCGATTGCGCCGACGAGCAGCCCGGCGGCGACGAGGTTGATCAGCCAGCTGTTTTGTCCGAGCGATACGGCCTGGCCGAAGACGCCGCCGAAATCGAGCGTGTGGGCATGCTGAATCAGCAGGAAGAGTGCCAACGCCATGGCGGCATCGCCCACGGCGTTGATGATGAAGGCCTTTTTCGCGGCGGCGATCGCGCTCGGCCGCTCCTGCCAGAAGCCGATCAGCAGGTAGGAGGAGAGTCCGACCAGGCCCCATCCGACGAGCAGGACGAAGAAGTTGGCGGCTTCGACCAGAAGCAGCATCGAGAAGGCGAAAAATGCGATGTAGGCGAAGTAGCGGCGCTGCTCGCTCTCGCCCTTCATGTAGCCGATCGAGTAGGCGATGATCAGCGAGCCGACGCCCGAGACGACGAGCATCATCACCAGCGCCAGCGGATCGACGAGCAGGTTCAGGTTGATCTTGAAGGCGTGCGTCTCGATCAGGCCGAAGGCCGTGCTGACCGTCTGGCGCTGGCTCGCGGAGTTACCGAGCGTGGCTATCAGCGCGGTGACCGCAGCAGCGAAGGAGACGACAGTAGAGCCGGTGGCCAGGTAGCCCGCGGCGCGGCGAGGCAGGCGATTCCCGCCCAGCGCGATCGCTAGCACCGCGGCCAGCGGGGCGAGCAGGCAAACCCAGGCAGCGGCGGCGATCACTTGCGCAACCTCGAGAGCAGGTCGACGTCGATCTCGATCTTCCGCCTGGCCATGGCGACGACGAGCCCGAGCCCGACGACCACCTCGGCGGCGGCGACCGCCATCACGGCAAGCGCGAACACCTGGCCGTCTAGCGAGCCGTGCCGGCGCGCGAAGGCGATCAGCACGAGGTTGGCGCCGTTCAGCATCAGCTCCAGCGACAGCAACATGATCAATGGGTTTCGGCGCAGCATCACGCCGGCTGCCCCGATCGCGAAGATAGCGCTGCCGACGACGAGATACCAGGCGATGGCCGGGCCGAGCATCAGCGGATCCCTCCGCTTCGCTCGCGCCGCCGCTGGGCGCCCAGAATCACGCCGCCGATCGCCGCGACGAGCAGGACGATCGAAAT
>JADGPD010000004.1 GCA_017882615.1 Thermoleophilia bacterium | reverse complement strand
GGCGCCCTGCCGAAGGCTGTCGAGTGTGACCAGCTCGCTCTCGGCGCCACGTGTCTCGTAAACGGCCAGGCCCACCGGCTCGCCTTCGATCTCGGCCACGAAGCCTTCGAGCAGGCTTGCGTCTCGCGCCTTGCCCCGGGTGACGACGACTTCGCCACCCCAGCGCTCGCGCATCAGCTCGATCGCCCAGAGGCGGTCTTCCTCGGTGAACGCACGCACCTTCACGCTCATGGGTTGCGATTCTACTTCCGTCAACGCGGCGAAAGGTCGTCGGATAACGCCGGCGTATTCCCACCCACTTCTCCAGGCCACCGCGACCGACCTGTGCAGGCGCGGCTCACCGGGCGCCGTCCCTAAGCCCGAACACCACGAACACCGCTCGCAACCGCGGTTAGCCGCGCACGCCTCTAGGAGCAGACGAGGCACGCGCCAACGGCGCGCTGACTCGTACGATTAGTCGACGGGAGAAAGTCCAGGCTCGCTTGCGGGCCGACTTTCGTCCGGTAGGCCTCGTGCCGACAATACACTTAGAAGATGACTGTTTTGGATGCCCTCCAGCGGCACGAGCACCTCGTCGAGGAACTACTCGCCGACGTAGCTGCCTACAACCCGAAGGTCGATCGGGACCTGATTCGCCGCGCCTTCGAGTTCGCCGCCAAGGCGCACGACGGTCAGCAGCGCCGCTCGGGCGAGGAGTTCATCAACCATCCCTTCGGCGTCGCGAAGATCTGCGCCGAGCTTCGGTTGGACGAGCAGACAGTGGCCGCCGCGCTTCTGCACGACGTGGTCGAGGACACCGGCGTAACCATCGCCGAGCTCCGGGAGGAGTTTGGCGAGGAGATCGCGCGCCTGGTCGAAGGCGTCACGAAGCTGACTCGAATCCAGTTCCAGAGCCGCGAGCAGGCCCAGGCCGAGAACTACCGCAAGATGGTCGTGGCGATGGCGAGCGACATGCGCGTCATCCTGATCAAGCTCGCCGATCGCCTGCACAACATGCGCACGATCGAGTACCTGGGCAAGGCGAAGCAGGTGCAGAAGGCGCGCGAGACGCTGGAGGTCTATGCGCCGCTCGCTCACCGCCTGGGTATCCACACTCTCAAGTGGGAGCTGGAGGATCTCGCCTTCCAGGTCTTGCACCCGCGTAAGTACTCGGAGATCAAAGCCATGGTCAACGAGCAGCGCTCCGATCGCGAGGCGCATGTGCGCGAAGCGGCGGCCCTGCTCAAAGCCGAGCTCGACAAGCTCGACATTCCGGCGGACATCTCCGGCCGGGCCAAGCACTTCTACTCCATCTACGACAAGATGGCCCGCAAGGGCAAGGAGTTCAACGAGATCTACGACCTGACGGCGATGCGCGTGATCGTCGAGCGCAAAAGCGAAGAGGGAACGCGCGACTGCTACGGCGCTCTCGGCCTGATCCATTCGCTCTGGAAGCCGATGCCCGGGCGCTTCAAGGACTACGTCGCCATGGCCAAGGCGAACCGCTATCGCTCGCTCCACACGACCGTGATCGGGCCGGAGGGCAGGCCGCTGGAGATTCAGGTCAGGACGCGCGAGATGCACGAGGAGGCGGAGCTCGGAATCGCCGCCCACTGGCTCTACAAGCGGCAGCGCTCGGCGAAGCTCCAGGAAGAGGAATGGCTGTCCTGGGTCAAGCAGCTCGTGGACTCGCATGCGAGTCCGGCAGGCACCGACACCGGCGAGTTCATGCGCACCTTCCGCAGCGACCTATTCGTCGACGAGGTCTATGTGTTCACGCCCAAGGGCGAGGTAAAAACTTTGCCGGCCGGCTCGACGCCGATCGACTTCGCCTACGCGGTGCACACCGACATCGGCCACCGCACCGTCGGCGCCAAGGTCAACGGGCGCATCGTGCCGCTGCACTACCGCCTCGCGAACGGCGACTTCGTCGAGATTCTCACCTCGCGCTCGCCGCGCGGCCCTTCGCGCGACTGGCTCTCTCTGGCCGTCTCCTCACGAGCCCGTAACAAGATCCGTCACTGGATCAGCTCGCAGACCCGCGGCGAGACCGAGCAGAAGGGGCGCGATTCGCTCGAGCATGCGCTCAAGGCGCAGAACCTTCCGTACCGCCGATTGGCGGGCTCGTCCCTGCTGGCGCAGGTCATCCGCGAGATGGGCTTCAAGAAAGCGGACGACTTCTACCTCGCGCTCGGCTCGGGCAAGGTGCCGGCCAGCCAGGTCGTCAACAAGGTCATCCAGCGGCTCAAGATCGACCAGGCGGTTCCCGAGCAGACGCTTCCGGAGCGAAAGTCGCGCACCAGAAGGGCGACCGCCTCCGACAGCCTCGGTATTCGCGTCCAGGGCGTAGACGACCCGAGCGTGCTCCTGCGCCTGGCCAAGTGCTGCAATCCGGTACCAGGCGACAAGATCGTCGGCTACATCTCGATGGGCAAGGGCATCACGATCCACCGCGACGACTGTCCGAACGTGAAGGCGCTTCGCCGCAACCCGGAACGATTCACCCGGGTGGACTGGGACGGCGGCACGACGCAGTGCTTCCGCGTCCAGATCGCCGTCTCGGCCTGGGATCGCCAGCGCCTGCTCGAGGACGTGGCCCGCACCTTTGCCGAGCATGGTGCCAACATCGTCTCCTACGGCGGCGCGGTCGAGGATCAGCTGGCCAAGAACTGGTACACGGCCGAGCTCGGTGACGTCAAAGCGCTGAAGACGCTCCTGAATGCGCTCAGAAACGTCGACGCCGTGTTCGACGTCTACCGCGTGACGCCGTCCTGAGCTGCGCCGCAATCTCTTTGGCGGACCTGCGGCTCAGTCTGAGATGCGCAGGCGGTGCAGACCGATCAGCGCGGGCAGTACCGGCAACCAGGCGTTGAAAACGCGGTAGGCGAAAACGGCAAGCAGCGCCGGCGCCCGCGAGCGGCAGGGTGCGGCGGGTCAACGCGTAGCCCGTGGCGAATCCGATTACCAGCGCCGGTAGTGAGGGCGAATCGCCGAAGACTTTTAGGGTTGCCCAGAGCATGAAGATCTCCGAGAACCAGTAGACGGCCATGCCGAGGATCGCGGCCAGGCCTCGATTCAGGCTGTCGATGGCGATTCTGGGTAGCAGGGCCAGGCCGTCGAGAGCCTCGGCGAAGAACTGACCTCAGGAGCGGATGATGGTTAGCCTCGGGTGTAGATACAGAGCGAGAAACGCCGAAAGAAAGCCGGCCGGAACGCCGATCGCCCAGGGCCAGGTGAGTGCGCCGTGCAGCCTGCCGTGTGCGATCAGGTAGATCTAGCAGGCGCAGGCGGCTGGTGCCAGTAACACGTATTCGAGCGCTCCTAGGGCCAACACGCGCACACGGGCCTCGCGGGCGTCGGAGCCCGCCTCCTGCAGCTTCTTCACGTCGTGTGCGAAGCCGCCGCGCATGACGAAGAGGCCGAAGCCGCTCGAGACGAGGGCCACCCAATCCAGCCGAGGCAGCTCCAAGCCTCCGTCCGCTCGCACCACCTCTCGGTAGGCGAAGGTGTAACCGGCGTAGGCCAGAGCCTCGGCGGCGACGGCGGGCAGGAGCCAGATCCAATTCAGGTCGGCAAGGCGATGCCCTACCTGTGCGAAGCCCGCCACCCAGGCGATGGAGATGCTCGCCGTCAGGGCGAGCGCAAAGCCGATGACGATCGGGAGCGCGATCTGGACGAGCGGGCGCGATTGCCGGCGTGGACTATCGGCCGGCTCTTCGCCGCGCCCAGCGTCTTCGACCGGTGTCCGCCCCACGATGAGATCGTATTCCGCGCGACCCGTCGAGGAAACGGAAACCGAGAGAAACTAGGAGCGGATGATCTCGAGCACCTCGGCCTGCTTCTCCTCCATCAGCCCGGAAGAGAGCGCCTCGAGGTTGAGACGAAGCAGCGGCTCGGTGTTCGAGGGACGGACGTTGAAGTGCCAGTCGTCCGCGTCCACCGAGAGCCCGTCCAGGTGCGTCACCTTGCCCTGGGCCGAGAAGTGCTTCTCCAGCTCCGCGAGCTTGGCGGCGACGTCCGAGACGCGGGTGTTGATCTCGCCTGTGATGAAGTAGCGCTCGCGGTAGGAGCGCAGAATCTCCGAGAGCGGCTTCCCTTGTTTCGAAACGTACTCCAGCATCAGCAGCGCGGGGATGATTCCCGAGTCGGCCCTGGAGAAGTCGCGGAAGTAGTAGTGACCCGAGACCTCGCCCCCGAACACGGCTCCGCTCTCGCGCATGCGGTGCTTGATGAAGGCGTGGCCGACGCGATTCATGAGTGCGGTGCCGCCCGCCTGCTCGATCGTGTGCGGAACGGCCCAGCTGGCGCGAACGTCGTAGATGATCTTGGCGCCAGGCTCCTTGGCCAGGAACGTCTCGGCGAAGAGCGCGGTGACGAAGTCGCCGGGCACGAACTCGCCAGTTCCGTCGATGAAGAAGCAGCGATCGGCGTCGCCGTCGAAGGCGATACCCAGATCGGCCTCTTCCTCCTTGACCTTGGCAACGATGAACTCGCGGTTCTCGGGCAAGAGCGGATTCGGCTCGTGATTCGGGAAACTGCCGTCGGGCTCGAAGTAGCAGCGCACAGCGTCGATCTGAGGCAGGCGCTCGAGCACCGGCTCGAGCATGCGTCCGCCCATACCGTTGGCCGCGTCCACGACCACGCGTAGCGGCTTGACCGCGCTCGGATCGATGAACGAGAGGACGCGCTCGAGGAAGGCCGGCCAGACGTCCTTCTTCTCTACGGTGCCCTTACGCGTGACCTCTCCGAAGCCTCTCAGGGCGCGATCGCGGACCTCGATCAGACCCGAGTCGCCTCCGACTGGAAGAGCTCCGGCGCGCACGATCTTGAAGCCCGTGTATTCCTTGGGATTGTGCGAGGCGGTGCAGGTGATGCCGCCGTCCAGCTCGAGCGAGCCGACCGCGAAGTAGAGCATCTCGGTGCCGATCTGCCCGATGTCGAGCACCTCGGCGCCGCCGTCGGTGGCTCCCTCGGTAAGCGCGGCGACCATTTGCGGTCCCGACATGCGCATGTCGCGACCGATGGCGATGCGCTTAGGCTTGAACTCCTCGACGTAGGCGCGCCCGATCGCGTAGGCGCCCTCCTCGTCGATCTCCGCCGGGTAGATCCCACGCACGTCATAGGCTTTGAAGACCTCGGGCTTGAGCATGACCTGGATGCTAGCGACGACCGGCCCCCGGGACGTCGGTTGCCTTCCGCGATGGTGCGTCGTCCGAAGCTACTCCTAGGCTTGAGGCCATGGAAAGGGCTCCTTCTAGGATCGAGCTGCTCGAGCTGGACATCGACACGAGGCTCTCCGACCTGTGGAAGGAGACACTCGAGATCGAGGAGTGGAATCTGGAGGTCGTTGCGGCCTTTATGCGTGCCGCCTACGGCAAGGGCTACTGCGACGCCCTGACCGAGGATGCCCCAGGTCGGCTCTGCGCCGACCACGGTTACCGAGTGCCCGATCGCCGCGCCGCCTAGCTTCGCTCGCCGCCGCCGGAGATCCGCCGCTTTCGCTTGGCGCCGAGTACGTGCGGGCGAAAGGGGAGGGAGTTCGAGGTCCGCCGCCGAAAGATCGATTCGATGATTCGACGCATCGCATTCGCGGCGATCTGTCTGCTCGTGCTCGCGACGTCTGCCTCTGCGCAGCCGAGCGGCGACAACCTCTCGAAGCTGCAGGAGAAGGTCAATCAGGCCAACAAGCAAGAAGGCGTTCTAACTTCGAGCATCGCCTCGATGAACGAGCGCATTCACTCCTTGCGCAGCAGCGTCGCTAGCGCGGAGGCGAATCTGGCCCGGCTTCAGGTCGAGGTCAGTGCGCACGAGCAGCGCCTGGGCAAGGTGCGGGCGGAGTACGATCGGCAATCGCGGCTACTGGCACTGGCCCAACGGCAGTACGACTACGCGCAGCACCAGCTTTCCCAGCGCCTAGTCGCCGTCTACGAGAGCGACCAGCCCGACACGGTCGCCGTGATGCTCGCCTCGGAGAGCATCACGAACGCCATCGACCGGCTCGAGTATCTGAACGCCGTCTCGTCTCGCGATCGGCACGTCGCCGAGCGGGCGGTGAAGATCAAGCGTCGCTGGACAGAGCTTCGAAACCGAACTCATCGCCTGCTCGTGCGCGTCGCCGACGAGACGCACGCGGTGGAGCTCAAGGCCTCGCGCGTGCTCACGACTCGTGACCGTTTGAGCTCCAGCCGTGAGCGCCTAAGCACGGAGCGGGAAACCAAGCAGGAGACGCTGGCGAGCGTGCGCGAGTCGAAAGAGAAGTGGCTGGCCGACATCGCGGCGCTTCAGGCCGGTAGCGCCGACATCGCCTCTCGCCTGCGCAGCGGCGGCTCCCATTCCACTTCGGCTCCGTCGGCGGCCGGACTCATCTGGCCGGTCCAGGGCGTGCTCACCAGTCCGTTCGGGATGCGCTGGGGGCGAATGCACGAAGGCATCGACATCGGCGCCCCGCAGGGAACCCCGATCTACGCCGCCGCGGGGGGGACGGTGAACTACGCGGGTTGGGAAGGCGGCTACGGCAATCTCACGCTGATCGATCACGGAAACGGGCTTGCTACGGCCTACGGGCACCAGTCGCGCTTCGCGGTCTCGAGCGGGCAGACCGTGTCTCGCGGCCAGCTGATCGGCTACGTGGGCTCGACCGGGCACTCCACCGGCCCGCACGTGCACTTCGAGGTGCGAGTCAACGGGGTGCCGAACGATCCGCTGAGCTACCTCTCGTGAGGTGTATGTCGGGGAGGTTGCGGAAGTGCTCATCGAGGTCGAAGCCGTACCCGATGAAGAGCTCGTCCGGAACGGTGAAACCGACGTAGCGAACCGGTAGGTCGTCGACGAGGCGCCGGTAGGGGCGGTCGAACAGCGTCGCGATGGTGATCGAGGAGGGCGCGCGCAGCGCGAAGACCCGCGTCAGGTAGTTGAGAGTGAGCCCGGTATCGACCACGTCCTCGATCACGATCAGGTCGCGGCCCGTGATGTCGATATCCAGATCCTTGAGCAGACGGATTCGCTGCTGTCCGCCGACGGCCGCGGAGTTGAATCCGGCGAGCTCGACGAAATCGATCGTGTGCGGGATGGTCAGCGCGCGCGAGAGATCGGCGAGGAAGACGGTACTCGCCTTGAGCGGGGCGACGAGAATTGGCTCCCTGCCCTGATAGTCGCGTGCGATCTCGGCTCCGAGCTCACGCACGCGGCCGGCGATCTCCTCCCGCCGCAGGTAGATCTCACCGATGCTCGAGCTCTCAGCCGTCGTCTCTCGCTCCTCTATCCCGACATCCTTCCCGATCTGAGCCGGCTCCGGGGACCATGATCACGAAAAACCCGCCAACTAGCAGATGCGCCGCGGCTACTCGGACGAGCGTCAGGAGGCCAGATCGAGGCGGTAGCGCTCAGCCAGGCGCTGAACGTCGCGCCGGTAGAAGAGCTTGACGCGGACTCCCGGGTAGAGCGCTCGCAACTTGCGCAGCTTGCGGTTCTTACGCGTCACTAACGACTGCTTCATGACGGTGATCTCGAGGTAGAGATCTTGCTCGGGGAGGTAGAAGTCGGGCGTGAACGCCTCGCTGATGCGCCCTTCGTCGTCGCGCTCGAGCACGAAAGAGGTGGGCTCGTACTCCCAGGAGATTCGATAATAGTCGAGGATACGCGCACATTCGGCCTCGGCCTGGTTCGCGAACCTGGGGGTTTTCGAACCGCGATCTGCCTGGAAATCGACGCTTTCGAAGCCCATCTACAAACTAGAGTAGCAATAGGGTCGGACGCATCCGAGCGCCACCCGGGACGGGCTCGGGCGAAGTGGAAGTTTCCGGAACCGCTCCGCGCGGCATACACTTCTGCCATGCCGGGCCGGAGCGACGGTCGCGTTTTCAGGATCGCCCAGATTTCCGATCTTCACTGCGGCGGACCTCACTTCGTGCCCAACCTGTTGGAACGCGCCATTTCGGAGGTGAATGATCTCGCACCCGACGTGGTCGTCTGCTCCGGCGATCTGACCTCTTTCGGCTTCAAGGGCGAGTACGCCCAGGCGCGGGCCTACCTCGATCGCATCGAGTGCCCGAGCATGGTCGTCATCCCGGGCAACCATGACGCGCGCAACGTCGGCTACGTTCATTTCGAGCAGCTTTTCGGCGAGCGCAACTCGGTCTTGCACAAGGGCCCGGTCAGCATCGTCGCGATCGACTCCACCGCGCCGGACCTCGACTACGGGCAGATCGGGCGCGGCCGCTACCGCTGGATCGAGGAGCAGTTCGCGCGCCCGGCCTCGCTGCGCGTCTTCGTCCTGCACCACCACCTGCTCCCGGTGCCCGGCACGGGCCGCGAGCGCAACATCGTGCACGACGCCGGCGACACGCTCGAGTGCCTGCAACGTGCGGGCGTAAATCTCGTCCTGACCGGTCACAAGCACGTTCCCTACGCCTGGAAGCTCGAGAGCCTGTTCGTCGTCAACGCGGGAACGGTCTCGTCACTGCGACTGCGCGGAAACACCAGGCCCTGTTACAACGTGATCGAGTTCAGCGGGAAGAAGATCGAGGTAGACCGGCATTACCCCTTCCACGGAACCGAGCGAATCATCGAGTTCGACACCGATACGCTCGACTTCCGCAAATACACGACGTCGATCGAGCACGAGGTCACCACTCGATGAAGCCGGCAGCGCTGGCGCTGATCGACGGCGAGCACTATCCGCCGGTCGTGCGCGACGCGCTGAAGGCCTTACCGTACGAGTTCGTCTGCTGCGTCAACGTGGGCGGCGGGGAGAAGCTTCGCTCGCCGGCGCAGGGCGAAGAGCTGTACGGCGTTCCGCTCGCCGCCTCAATCGGACAGGGAATCGAAACCTACGCGCCCGAGATCGTCGTCGACCTCTCCGACGAGCCCGTATTGGGCCCGCGCGAGCGTCTCGCTACCGCGAGCCGAGTGCTGGCGCTAGGGCTGCCCTATACAGGGGCGGATTTCCGTTTCGATCCGCCCGCGCTCGAGCCCTTCGCGCTCCCCAGTCTGAGCGTGATCGGTACCGGCAAGCGAGTGGGAAAGACGGCGCTGGCGATACAGCTCGCCCGCTCTTGCGCGCAGCAGTTCGAGGTCGTGGTCGTGGCGATGGGGCGGGGCGGGCCGCCCGAGCCGGAGCTGCGCGAGACGCCGCCGAGCGTCGAGGAGCTGCTCGAGCTTGCTCGCTCGGGACTTCACGCGGCATCGGACTATCTCGAGGACGCCCTTCTGGCTGGGATCACCAGCATCGGAGCGCGCCGCTGCGGTGGCGGTCTGGCGGGAGCGGTCGGCTATTCGAACGTGGCACAGGCGGCCGAGCTGGCGCTCGAACGCCGGCCCGATCTGGTGATCTTCGAAGGAAGCGGCGCCGCGCTGCCGCCGATCGCCAGCGACCGGCGGGTGCTCGTCGTGAGCGCTCATCAGGATGCGGAGCTGGCCTGCGGTTATCTGAACGCCTATCGCATCCTCATCTCCGATCTGATCGTGCTGAGCTTTGCCGAACCGGGCGAGCGGCTCGACCAGCTCAGGCGCCGGGTGGCGGCGCTGCGACCCGACCTGCAGCTGATCGCCACGTCGATGCGCCCCCGTCCGCTTACACCGGTCGCCGGGAAGAAGGTGGCGCTCTTCACCACGGCGCCGAAACGGGCGCTCCGCCAACTCGGCGAGCACTTCGAGCGCGCCCACGGCGCCGACGTGGTTCACGTCTCGGGCAGCCTCGCCCGCCGCCAGGAGCTGGCCAAAGAGCTGGCGCAGATCGACGCCGAGGTTTTCCTGGTCGAGCTGAAGGCGGCCGCGGTTGACGTTGTGATCGAGGAAGCGGTGGCGCGCGGATGCGAGGTCGGCCTGATCGACAACGAGCTGGTGCCGCTGGAGGGTGAGCCCGGGCTCGAGCCTGCGCTGCTCGAGCTGGCGCAGCAGGCACGCGCGAAGGCGAGCGTCGCGTGACCCAGCATCGCCACAATCCCTTCCCGCTGGGCGACGAGAACCTGCCCTACTCGAAGGGCCTGATGGCGCGAGCCCTGATCGCTGTTGGAGTCGGCGGCGTGCGCGCCTACGAGCTGGCGCGGCAGGTGGAGATCGACCTGGCCAAGCGGGACGAGCGCGTTGTCGAGCTCGAGCGCCTGCACGAGCTGGCGATCGAGACGCTCGGCCCGGTCGAAGGCCACGAGGCGGTCGAGCGCCTACGCCGCTATCACGATCTCGATCAGCTCGACATGCCGTTGATCGTCCTCATCGGCGGCGCCACCGGCACCGGCAAGACGACGATCGCCGCGGAGGTCGCGCACCGGCTGGGCATCACTCGTCTCTCCTCGACCGATTTCATCCGCCAGACGATTCGCGCGTTCTTCTCCGAGGAGTTCATGCCCACGATTCACTACTCCAGCTTCAAGGCCTGGGAAGCACTACCCGAGGCTGAGCGCGAGGAGGGCGATCCGTTGATTCGCGGTTTTCTCCAGCAGACGAAGAACGTGCTCGTAGGTGTGCGCGCCTCGATCGAGCGCGCGCTCGAGGAGGGTTGGTCGATGGTGCTGGAGGGAGTGCACCTAGTGCCGGGCATGCTGCCGCTCGAGATCGAGGGAGCGCTGATCATCCAATGCCAGCTCGCGGTGTACAACGAGGAGGTTCATGCCTCTAACTTCTTCGTGCGCGACCTCGCCACCGAGGGCGTCCGACCCGTGGAGAAGTATTTACACAGCCTCGGCGAGATCCGCCAGGTTCAAGACTTCCTGCTCAAGCGCGCTCGCAAATCCAGCGTGCCGGTGATAGAGAATGAAAACGTCGATCGCACTGTCGGCGCGGTGATCGAACTGGTGCTAGAGGGCGCTGAACGCGTACAAGGGGTGAAATGAGCTCTTCGAAGGCAGCGAGGAAGAAGAAGGAAGCTCCCGTTCCGGAGCCGCCCGGGTCGATCTGTATCTGCGCCCACTACGCCCGGGCCACCGATGCGGCCGCGCTGGCCAGCGCCCGCTGGTTGGGCCGCGCCGATCGCGATGGAGCCGAGGAGGCCGCTTTCGCCGCGATGCAGAACACGCTCGGCAGTCTCCCGATTGACGGGCGCATCGTCGTTGGCGCGTCCGACGAGGGAGGGCTCGCCGCCGGGCAGCAGATCGGCGCGGGCGGAACGCCGGTCGATCTGGCTCTGGATCCGCTAGAAGGGCGCGAGGTCGTGGCCCGCGGAGGCCCAGGCGCAATGTCGATGATCGCCGTTGGCGAGCCGGGCGCGTTCGTGACACTTCCCGACATGTACATGAGGCGCATGGCGGTTGGGCCGCGCGCCCGTGGCCAGATCGATCTGCGAAGGCCCGTCGGCGAGAACATCGTGGCGATCGCCAAGGCTTTCGGGCGTAACGCCAACGACATCACCACGATCGTGCTCGACCGTCCGCGCCACCACGATCTGATCGATGAGATCAGGCATGCGGGTGCACGTATCAAGTTGATCTCGGATGGAGACGTGACGGCCTCGATCTCAGCCGCGATCCGAGGCACCAACGATCACCTGGCGATCGGCATCGGCGGAACTCGCCAAGCCGTACTGACCGCGGCGGCTCTTCGCTGCCTGGGCGGCGAGCTCCAGGCTCAGCTCTGGCCCGTATCCAGGCGCGAGATCGAGCAGGCCAAGGCGACCGGCATCGACGACATCGAGCGCATCTTCAGCACCACCGACCTGGTGCCGGGCGAGATCATCTTCGCCGCGACCGGCGTCTCCGGCGGCGACCTCCTGCGCGGCGTCCGTTTTCTCGCCGACAGCGCGCGTACTCACACGCTCGTCATGTGCACACGCTGCAACTGGGTGCGTTTCATCGACAGCATCCACTTCTTCGCCCGCGAACGCCGCGAAGAGGTGCGCCTGCTCGGAAGCGCCTAGTGTCCGAAGAAAGTCTGGTGACTTTCTTCGGCGAGACAAATCGGACGAATCACAGCGCCTGCGGCGCTCGTGAGTCGTCTGCTCCGATAAGCGCTCGCGGCGGCTTCCCGAGTATCTGCTCGTGACTCCCGACCGGGAGCGACCTCCCTCGGCTTTCGCCGGATAAACTGGAACGGTGCTCACCGTCGAGGATGTCACGGAGGTTCTGCGCCAGGTTTTCGACCCGGAGCTCGGGCTCGACATCGTCGAGCTTGGCCTCCTTTACGACGTGAAGATCGTCGACAACTCGGTGACGGTCTTCTACAGCCTGACGTCGATCGGCTGTCCGGCCGGGCCGCTCATCCACGAGCAGATTCTCGAGGCGATGCGCGAGCTGCCAGGGGTCGAAAAGGTGGCGCTGGAGCTGACCTGGGATCCCCCCTGGACACCGGAGCGGATGTCCGAGGACGCCAAGCTCCTGCTCGGCTTCGGCTACTGAGACGCGGGCCGCCGCCTCTGAGGAAAGGGCCGCGCGGCACAATGCAATCATGAACGCCGCTCGGCTCAGAGAGATCGGCGTGGAGCTGGGTCTGGACGCCGTGGCCGTCGCACCTGCCGAGCCCTACGACGGGGCGGAGCATGCGATTGCGGAGCGCCGGGCGGAGGGGTTGTTCGCGGACATGAGCTTCACGCTCGCGCACCCCGAGCTTTCCTGCCATCCTGAGCGCCTGCTCGAGGGCGCTCGCAGCGTCGTCTCCGCGGCGCTTTCCTACTACTTACCGGGACCCGAGCCGAGCGCGGGGGAGGGGCGTTTGGCGCGACATGCCTGGCGCGACCACTATGCCGAGCTCCGGCTCAGGCTCGCTGTGCTGGGCGAGCGTATCGGGGGCGCCTATCGCGTACTGGTTGACTCCAGCGAGCACGTCGATCGCGAAGCGGCCGTGCGCGGCGGTCTCGGTTTCTTCGGCAAGAACGGGCTCGTGATAGCTCCGCGGCTCGGTTCTTGGATCGTGCTTGGAACGCTCGTGAGCGACATCGCGATCGAGCCGGGGAAACCGCTCGCCCGGAATTGCGGCAACTGCCGGTTATGCGTCGAGGCCTGCCCGACCGGTGCGCTCGTGCGGGATGGGGTGCTGGACGCGCGCCTGTGTCTGTCGTACTGGACACAGGCCCGAACGGCGCTACCCGACTCGATGCGCGAGCAGATGGGTACGAGCGTCTACGGCTGCGACATCTGCCAGCGCGTCTGTCCCTGGAACCGGGGCGTCGAAAAGCGGAGCGATCGCCTCGCTCTCGGCACGGCAGAGCCGACCGTCTCGCTCGAGGACTGGCTGACCGCCGATGACAGGGAGCTTGGGCTGCGCTACCGGCGGCTCTACGTCCCGCGCCGGGATCCCCGCTTCCTGCGCCGGAATGCTCTCGTCGCTTTAGCCTCCAGCGGCGCCCGAGAGCACGAGCCGCTACTCGAGCGCTATGCGCTCGGCAGGGACGAGCTGCTGGCTGAGCACGCCCGCTGGGCGCTGAGTCGCCTGCGCGAACGTCTCGACCGGGTCTAGCGCGAGGCCGCGAAAGCGACGGCCAGCTCGTGCGCTCGGGTGGCCATGAGCGCGCGCAAGTCGCCCGGCTCGAGCACGATCGCCTCACCGAGGTGTGACAGGATCTCTCCGGCCAGCCACTCCGGGCTTCCGACCGCCGTTTCGGCCAGGGCGGCCCCATCGACTAGCTCGCGTGCGCCTCCTCGCTCCAGGCGCCAGCGGGCTACCTTCGGCGAGTACCAGACACGCGCCTGACGAGCATGGAGAAGTCCGCGCGGCTCGAATCCGGGCCGCTGCTCGAAGTTCTCGCCGGTGAGCTTGGCGCTGCGCATACGGTCGAGGCGGAAGCTTCGCTCGCCGCCGGTGGTGCGATCCCAGGTGTGTACGTACCAGAAGGGCAGCTTTCGCTCGAGCGCGTAAGGCTCGGTCAGGCGCCGCGAGGCCTCTTCGTCGCCTTCCTTCAGGTACTCCAGTTCGACCAGCTCGCGCAAGCGGATGCCTTCCGCCAAGCGAGCGATCAGATCCTCCTCGGCTGGGCGAACCTGAGGCTCCGGTGTTTGCAGGAGCTCGAACTGTCCGAAGGTCTCTTCCAGCTTGCCGCGCACTCGCTCGAGCGGCGTGTGCGCGTCGGCCGCGATCATCGGCCCGACGAACTCCAGCGCCAGGCGGATCGCCCGCGCTTCGAGCGGCGTCAGCCGAGGCGACGCGCGGAAGGTGTCGCCGAAAAGCTCCTTGTCTATGCGAACCGTGTCGCCGTCGAGCTCCGCATAAACCGTGTAGCAGCCGCCGCCGAAGTTGACGAGATTGAGCATCGAGAGATGCTCCTCGAGATCCTCGAGCGGGATGCGCAGGCTCTCGACGATCTCGCTGGCGGGTATCTCTGTTTCGTTTTCCTCGCCGCAGGCGGTCAAAAGATGGGCGAGTAAAGCCTGCAAGAGTGCGAAGCGCTCGGGGGCAACCGGGCCCGAGGAGTGATCGACGGCCTGTGCGTCACCTGGCACCTCGTCGCGCTCGGGCGCGGGCTCCAGCGGCGCCGAGGAGTGGCGCTCCTCGACGAGGCGAAGCGCGGCACTCACCTCCTCGCGCAACGCCGGCGGTTCCAGCGGTATCGCGCGCCCGTCCTGACGCAGAACCCAGGCCGCAAGCTGACCGAGTGAGGAGAACGCAGTTGTGAAAACTCCGTCATCCAGGTGACCGGCGCCTCCGAAGGCGCGCTCGACCCACCAGGCCGTTTCGCGCCCGACGCGGATCCGAGCCTCGCCAACGAGCGCTCCGATCTGCCAGGGCGCCCGTCCGCGGTACTCGTCGATGTCGAAGTCGAGCGGGATGCGGAAGTCGCGCTCCTTGCGAGTGGCAAAACGAATGTCCGAGCGGATGCGCGAGACGCGGAAGGTGCGCATCGCCTGACGCTCGAGATCGAAGCCGATCACGTACCAAAGACCGTTGTCGGAAAGCAGCCCGAAGGGGTTGACGATGCGCTCGGAAAGCTTGTCGTGCGAGATCGACCAGTACTCGAACCTAACCGTTCGCTGCTTGGAGATGGCCGCCTCGAGCTTGCCCAGGCGTCCGGGCGTCTCAGGCGTGTAGTCGGGATCGAGCACCTCGACGCGGACGGCTGTTGCCGTCGGCGGCTCGTTGAAGCCGGGCCGGCCCAGAGCCAGGTTCTGCAGCGCCAGCCTGAAAGGCTCGGCGTAGGCGAACTTTCCCTCGAGCAGGTAGAGGGAGGTCTGCAGCGCCGCGAGCTCGTCGTCGGTCAGCTCGAGCGGCGGCAGGAAGTACTGCTCGGAGAGGAGCGTATAGAGCTCCTCGCCGGTGAACTCGTCTCTCTGCGAGCGAAGCGGTACGCCAAGCGAGGTGAGCTCAGAGCGGTCGGCGTAGTACCGACGAGCGAAGGCCTCGTCGGACATCTCCGAGTATCCCTCGACGTTGGATTTCACGTCGCGAGCCGTGACTGGACGGCGTTCCGCCATCAGAAAGGCGACCAGCGAGAGCTGGCGAATCAGCTTGTCGGCATCGTGAGACATCGCGCTAGCGAGCTTACCGTTAGTGCTGCCTCAACGGGGCCGGCTCTTCGGCTCTTCGCTCTACGGCGGTCGGGGTCGCGGAAATGCGAAAGCCGTCAGCGGGGCGAGGGTCGCCCGAGCACTTGCTCAGCAGTGAAATCAGATTGTTAGGCCGCGACTTTGGCCCGCTCGAGGTGCTGATGAGACGGGCAGTAATCACGGTCGGGAAGCGGGGTGCGTTGGCAGGCCTTGCCCTTGCGGGTCGTCGCCTTACAACGCGCGATTCCGCCGTCGAGAGCACCGGCCTCGATCTGCTTCTGAATGAACTCGCCGGCCGCGCCGATTCCCTTCTGTACCGCCCAACCGACCTGAGCCTGCACAGTGATCGGGTAGTAACGGCGGATGTCCTGGAAGAGGGCGCGATCGGGCTTGGCGAAGTAATGCGGATCGGTGGCCAAGCGAACCATCGTCTGCTCACAAGCCGTGAGCACGGAACGCCTGAACTCGAGCTGCTGCTCGGGGTCGGCATAGGGATCGATGAGATCCTTGATCGAGCGGTAGATCGCTCGCGAGTATTGGTACATGCAGCTCACCAGCTGCGTGCGTTGATCTTCCATTGCGATTCGAGTGTTCTCCTCTGATTCGGAGCGAGGCCCCACGCCAGGCGGCGAACTGGCCAAAGCCCTACTCGGCTTCCGCGGCGTGGGCGTAGTCTAACGGCAATTCCCGCAGATGACAAAAAAATCGTCCGGACGAGTGAGACGCCGGCGCGTTCCGGGAAGCTCATTTCGGCGCTCAGGGGCAGAGCTCGAGCCAAAAAGAGGAACTTCTTCGCCCGCCCGCGGTTGGGCTAGGCGGCGCATCAATATTCGGTCGAATCTACTCCGATTCGAGCTCAGGAGGCGACGCGTTTTGCGTACGGCGTGTTGAACCCGGCCCGGCGAGCGGCCGAGAGGTGTTTCTGCGCTTCGCTTTGGCTCTCGTATACGCCGCTGAAGACAACGTAATAGCCAGGGTGCAGGCTCGAGTAGTCCGATGAGGCGAGAACGCCGACGTCCGGGCCGAGCCCGGAGTGCAATGCGTCGAGGGCCTTCTGGCGTGCGCTCGCCTTCCCGCCCGAGATGGGCAGCGAGGCGAGCACAACCGTGTAAGCCGACGGACCGGGCCAGGCGATCAGGCCGCCGCCGGTGCGAATCGGCGAAGTGGATGTCTTGCCGGCGCCGGTGGTGGTTTTCGTGCTCGCGCTTGTCGTGGCGCCGGTCGCAGTCGTGTCGGAGGTAACGGTCGTGGCCGGGGCGGTCGTTTGCTGAACGCTTGGACCGAGAGCCTGAAGCGTGGTCGGCTTATCGCCCTGCACGGCCAGGATCGCAAATACGGAAGCCAGGATCGCGATGGACAGGGCGATCAAGACGGGCCAGCCCCAATCTTTGTCGGCCAGAGGAAGGGAGTGTCGCCAGCGCTCCGCGAGTCCGGCGCTTCCGGTTTCGCTCAGGCGCACGCCACAAACCAGGCAGTACTCCTGGAGAGATTCGACGACCGCACCGCAATCGGGGCAGACGGTCCTCGCGTCCGAAGCGCTCTCGCCCGTGGGCTCGCCCTCCGAGGAGGTCAAGCCTCGCCGTCCCCGATTTGCTCGACAGCTCCTTCGGCCTGGGCCGGCGGAGCGTGCTCCATGGTCTGCTCGTTCTTGTCGTCCAAGTCTTCGGCTTCGCCGACGGCTGCACCGCAGCTGGCGCAGAAGCCGGCCAGGGCAACGAGGGGCTGTCCGCAGCGTGCGCACTTCTCACCCGCGGCCGCGAGCTCGGTTGGTCTCCCGCAACCGGCGCAGAACCGGGCTCCGAAAAGCAGCGGAGCGCCGCAGCTGCACTGCTGTCCGGGCGTTGCCCGTCTGGAACTGGCGCGCATCAGAATCGACTCGAGCTCGTGGATGCGGTTCTCGACTCCCATCGCCTGGGCGCAGTGCTCCACGATCAGATCTTCGCGGAATTGGTCGCGCCGGTACATCTCGAGCATCAGGCCACCGAGATCGCGGATCCGGCTCTCGCGCTCGCGCATCAGCGCTCGGCGCTCGCGGCGAACGCGCGAGAGATTGGCCACGGGTGGGCGCGGGGGACGAGCCTTCTTTCCTTTGCGGCGGCCGCGTTGCTCTTTGCCTTCGTCCTGCTCCGCCCGCGCTTCCTCGGCCACCGAATCGCTCGACTCAGGCTCCTCAACGGCAATCTCGCTGGGCGGTAACTCGGGCGGCGGGGCGACTTGATCGCCGTCTGTAGGCTGCACGGCAAGCCCCGGCTCGGAGGCTGTGGATGAATCGGCGTCGCCTGAGCGACGCGTGCGTTTGAACGAGCGAAGGCGCGCCATCTCGAACGGCGCGAGTCTAGCGCAGCCGCCTCATCTCGCGGGTGATGGCATGCTTCCACCATGAGCAGATCTTTGCGAGTCTTGTTCATCGAAGACGACGAAGCGGTCAGGAACGCGCTCGCCATCGAGCTGCGCGCCGCCGGTTACGTGGTGCAGGCCGAGGTCGACGGGAGATCGCTCGAGGAGCTCGCCGAAGGCTTTCGCCCCGATCTCGCCATTCTCGACGTGATGCTGCCCGGGCGCAGCGGCTTCGATCTTGCGCACGTGCTGCGCAACAAAAGTGACTTGCCGATCCTCTTCCTCACCGCCAGGGATGCTGTCAGCTCTCGCCTGGCCGGCTTCTCGGCGGGAGCCGACGACTACGTGATCAAGCCCGTTGCGGTGGAGGAGTTGCTCGCGCGCCTGCGAGCCCTGCTCAGGCGCAGCGGCCGCTTGGAGGCGGAAGTCCTGGAGGTGGGCGACTTGATTCTCGACGAGCCGGCCCGCGTCGTCAGGCGCGGCGACACGATGCTCGAGCTCACGCCGATCGAGTTCCAGCTGCTCGGCTTCTTGATGCGAAACCGCGGCGTCGTACTCTCGAGATTGCAGATCATGAGCCAGGTTTGGGGCTACGAAGAGCACGACCCGAACCTCGTGCCCGTACACATGGGCAATCTTCGTCGTAAGCTTGAAGCGAGTGGTCCGCGGCTGATTCACACGATTCGTGGCCACGGCTACGTGTTACGAGCATGAACGAGTATCCGAAAGGCACCAAGACCGCATCGCTCAGATGGCGCCTGACGCTGGTAAGCCTCGCCATGCTGGTGCTGGCGCTGGTGGCGCTGGATGCGGCGATCTACGTCGGGCTGCACCAGCGCTACTACAGCGACCTGCACGCGAACACGGCCGACGTCATGACCCACGCGAGCGGCTACACCCCTGGCGAGAAGGAAAGCCTGCAGGTGACCGCGGACAGGCTCTCCCGTCAGAACGTGGTCGCGATCATCGGGCTACCGGGCGCGTATCCGGTCGTCGGCAAGCTGCTCGACTCGCCGCAACCGAAGCTCGCCCCGATCGAAGGTCCTCCCGTCACGCCGGACGCGGCTTGGGCCGACTTCGTGAGCGCGATCAACGCCAGGCCCGACCTGTACTGGCAGATGAAGAACTCGATCACCGCCGTGAGCTCGAGCGCCGCTCCCGTTCTTTACGTCGCCAGTACGGCTCCGGCGGAGGCGTCTCTCCGCCGCCTGCTGATCGCGGAGCTGATCGGCACTCTGCTCGTGATTGGGCTCGCCGTGCTGATCGTTAGCGTTGCAATCAGGTTGACCCTGCGCCCGCTCGACCGCATGGCGACGGTGGCCGATCGCATCGCCGGCGGTGACACCAGTGAGCGTCTCCGGCCGAGCAGGCACTCGACAGAGCTGGGCAGGCTCGCCACCGCCCTCGACGCGATGCTCGAGTCGCTGGCCGAATCGCTCAGCTCGGAGCGCCACGCTCATGAGAAGGCGTCTCGCTCGGAGGAACGGATGCGCGACTTCCTCTCCGATGCCTCGCACGAGTTGCGCACGCCCATCGCCGGCCTGCAGTGGAGCGCCGAGGCGCTTCTTCGCCACGGGCACGAGCGCGATCGTCGTGAGCAGCTCTCGTTCGAGATCGTCAGGCAGGCTCGCCGTGCCTCCCAGCTCGTTGCCGATCTGCTTGCGATGGCGCGCCTCGATCAGGGCCTGAAGCTGGAGCGCAAACCGTTCGATCTCGGCGAGCTGGCGGCGGAGGAGATCGAGAGCGTCCGCGAACGCGAGCCGAGGATGGAACTGCGGCTTGCCACGAAGAGCAGCTGTTCGCTGGTCGCCGATCCCGAGCGGATCCGACAGGTGATCTCCAACCTGCTCGACAATGCCTGCAAGGCTACGGATGGAGCGGGGGAGATCGAGGTCACCGTTCGACGAAAGGGCGCGTTGGCCGAGCTCGAGATTCAGGACTCGGGTCCCGGGATCCCCGCCGGCGACAGGGAGCGCATTTTCGGGCGATTCGTTCGCCTCGACGGTTCACGTGCCTCCAAGACGCGATACGGAAGTGGCCTCGGGCTGGCGATCGCGCGCGGGCTGGCCGAGGCGCACGGTGGAAGCCTGGTCTGTGCCGAGTGCGACTCCGGCGCTCGCTTCGTGCTCGATCTACCGCTCAGCGGGCGGGTCGAGCGAGGCGAGCCGGTTCGAGCGGCGAGCGCCTCTTAGAGCGAACGGGCAACAGAAAGCCCCGGGATCGCCGGGGCTTTCGTGCACGCGAGTTTCGGGGATCGCTATTTGCGCAGCGTCGTGCCCGTCGAGCGCAGATCTTCACAGGCTTCGACGATTCGGGTGGCCATGGAGGCCTCGCCGGCCTTGCCCCACGAACGCGGGTCGTAGACCTTCTTGACTCCGACCTCGCCGTCGACCTTGAGCACGCCGTCGTAGTTCTTGAACATGTGATCGGCGATCGCGCGGGTGAGCGCGTACTGCGTGTCGGTGTCGACGTTCATCTTGATGACTCCGTAGTCGAGCGTCTCGCGGATCTGATCGAGCGGCGAGCCCGAGCCGCCGTGGAAGACGAGCAGGAAGCGACCGTCTTTCCCGTACTTCTTCTCCACCGCGGCCTGGCCGTCGCGCAGGATGGTCGGCTTGAGCACTACGTTGCCCGGCTTGTAGACGCCGTGCACGTTGCCGAAGGTGGCCGCGAACAGGTACTGGCCCTTCTCGCCGGTGCCGAGCGCGTCGGCCACGGCGACCATGTCCTCGGGGGTCGTGTAGAGCTTCTCGCGGGAGACGCCCTCGTTCGAGACGCCGTCTTCCTCGCCGCCGACGACGCCGGCCTCGATCTCGAGGATGATGTCGAGCTCGGCGCACTCGGCCAGGAGCCCGGAGGCGATCTTCATGTTCTCGGCCAGCGGCAGCGGCGAACCGTCGAACATGTGGCTCTGGAAGAGCGGTCCCTTGCCCGCCGCGATGCGCTTGCGCGAAGCCTCGAGCAGCGGCTTGAGGAATGGCTCGACCTTCTCGGGATGGCAGTGGTCGGTGTGCAGGGCGATGTTGACCGGGCACTTCTCGGCGACGATGTGCGCGTACTCGGCCAGAGCGATGGCGCCCAGGGCGCCATCCTTCACCGTCGCGCCGGAGCCGAACTCGCCACCACCGGTCGAGACCTGGACGATGCCGTCGGACTTGGCCTCGGCGAAGCCGCGTAGCGCGGCGTTCAGGGTCTCCGAGGAGGAGATGTTGATCGCCGGGTAGGCGAACTTGCCGGCCCTGGCGGCGTCGAGCATCTGCGTGTAGGTCTTGGGATCAGCGATGGGCATTGCAACCTCTCAATCAGTTCATTCTGGGCACGGTGGAAAAGCTACAGAGGTAAATACCGAAATCGCCCCGAGCCTGCGTCGGTTGGGGGACTTAGAAACCGTCGGTAGTTACTACTAAAGACCTATCCCGCGACCGCGCATTTTACCGGGACGAGCTCTAGGCGCTGTTGCGCTCGATGCTGTAGACGGTCGCCTCGCGCCCGTTCAAGCTCTCTTCCATCCGCGCCAGCCGGTCGTCCACGCTGCGCCAGCCCCCGGCGATGAGATCGACGAGCAGGCCGAGATCCTCGACCCGGGCGAGGCGCTCGGCCTCGATCTCCTGCTCGAGCTGGCCCAGGCGGCGGATGAGCTGGTTGGTGAGGCCGCGCAGCTCGGCGAGCTGGCGGGCGACCGGGAGTGCCTCGGCGCGAAGTCCTTCGCGGACGGCCAGCCCGATCTCCTCGGGGAGCATCGTCTCGAGCTCGGCGCCCATCTGCGTCAGCGCCTCCATCTGCGCCCGCGCCCGCTCGAAAGCCGCGCGGGTCTGGGACGGGTCGACGGCGTTTCCGCTCGCCTGTTCGAGTCGCTCACGGGCTCGTGCCAGCACCTCTTCCATGGACGAGAAGGCTAACGTTGGCGGCGGATGCTCCTACGCGAACTGGACTACGAGCTACCGCCCGAGCTGATCGCGCAGCGACCGCTGGCGCAGCGTGACGAATCGCGGCTGCTCGTCTACGAGCGCTCGAGCGGGAAGGTGCGTCAGCGCCGCATCCGCGAGCTGCCCGAGGAGCTGCACGGCGAGCTCGTGGTGGTGAACGACACCCGCGTCGTTCCGGCGCGGCTGCATCTGCGCAAGCCCACGGGCGGCCAGGTCGAGGTGCTCCTGATCGAGTCGTTTGGAGGCGGCGAGTGGGAGGCGCTGGCGCGTCCCTCGCGCAAGTTGCGCGCCGGGCAGATCCTGGGCCCGGTGGAGCTTCTGGAGGCGCTCGGGGAGGGTCGCTGGCGGATAGCGCTCGAGGGCGAGCCGGCCGGCGAGGCGCCGCTTCCGCCCTACATCCACGAGAAGCTCGACGATCCCGAGCGCTATCAGACCGTCTATTCCGAGCGGCTGGGCTCGGCGGCGGCGCCGACCGCCGGCTTGCACTTCACGCCCGAGCTGCTCGAGCGCCTCGACGTCGAGCGGGTCACCCTCCATGTCGGGCTGGACACCTTCCGCCCGGTGGCGGTGGACGACCTGCGAGAGCATCGCCTGCACGGCGAGCGCTACGAGGTGAGCGCCGAAAGCAGACGGAGGGTCGAAGCGGCGGAGCGCGTGCTGGCGGTTGGAACGACGAGCGTGCGCGTGTTGGAGACGCTGGCCCGCGGCGGTCCGCTCGCGGGCCGGACTGATCTCTTCGTCTACCCGCCTTTCGAGTTCAGGCGCGTAGACGCGCTCCTGACCAATTTCCACTTGCCGCGCTCTTCCTTGCTGGCGCTGGTGATGGCCTTCGCCGGTGTGGAGGAGACACGCGAGCTGTATCGCCTGGCGATCGCCGAGCGCTACCGCTTCTACTCCTTCGGCGACGCGATGCTCGTGCTCTGAGCTCGCTTGTCCAATTCGAAGGAACCGGACGCAAAGCCGTTACAGACACGTGACGCTTTCCTGGATAGCCTTTCCGCAGGGGTCGTGACCGGTCCCTTGGGGGTGGTTGGGAGCAGGATGGCCTGATGACTGAGCAATCGACATTCGAGCTGACGGCGCAAGAGGGCGAGGCGCGAGCCGGCGTGCTCAGGACGGCGCACGGCGAGGTGCGGACGCCAGTCTTCATGCCGGTCGGCACCAAGGCGAGCGTGAAGAGTGTCGATCCGGGCGAGCTGCGCGCGCTCGGCGCCGAGATCGTGCTCGCGAACAGCTATCACCTGCATTTCCGCCCCGGTGAGGAGCTCGTCGAGGAGCTGGGCGGACTGCACGACTTCATGGCCTGGCCGGGCCCGATACTCACCGATTCTGGCGGATTCCAGGTCTTTTCGCTGCGCGACACACTGCTCGCAGTGGACGAGGATGGAGTCACCTTCCGCTCGGTCTACGACGGCGAGGCGGCCCGCTTCACGCCCGAGCTCGCAGCCGAGATTCAACGCCGGCTCGGGTCGGACATCGCCATGTGCCTCGACGTCTGCCCGCCCGCCGGTGCTCCGCGCGCCGAACTCGAGCGGGCGGTCGAGTTGACCTCGACGTGGGCGCGGCGGCAGAGGAAGGCGCCGCGGGCCGAGGGGCAGCTTCTCTTCGGGATCGTCCAGGGCGGCACCGACGAGCAGTTGAGGCGACGCTCGGCCGACGAGCTCGGGCAGCTCGACTTCGACGGTTACGCGCTCGGGGGGCTGAGCGTGGGGGAGGAGCGCGCGGCGATGCTGGAGGCGACGGGCTTCTCCGCGCCGCTCCTGCCGGCCGAGAAGGCTCGCTACTTCATGGGCATCGGCGACCCGGAGGGCGTGCTGGAAGTAATCGAGCGCGGTATCGACATGTTCGACTGCGTGCTACCCACGCGCACCGCCCGAACGGGCTCGGCGCTGACCTGGGAGGGAAGGATCAATCTGCGCAACGCTCGCTTCGCCCGCGACCGGCGTCCGCTGCAGGAAGACTGCGATTGTCCGGCCTGCCTCCGCTTCAGCCGCGCCTACCTGCGTCACCTCGTCAACCAGCAGGAGCTGCTCGGGCTGCGCATGCTCAGCCTGCACAACCTGCGCTTCCTGATCGATCTCGTGAATGGAGCACGCGAGGCGATCGTGCGCGGGGAGCTCGCCGGCTACAAGCGCGATGCTCTCGATCGGCTGGCTGCGGAGCCGGCGTGAGAGTGCCCAGTTCCAATCGATCCCGCATGAGGGTTGTGGCAATCTGCACAATTCCAGAGAGGCGTCTGCGCGTTGTCTGGTCTGGCGCCCGATTGAAGGTCTAGCGTGCGTCTCGACTTCGCTCCCGTAGTGCCTTTGCCGGAAGAGGCTCCGGCGATCGAAGCTGACGCTTCGGATGAAGGGCGCACAGACGACGCCTCGAACAGCGAGTCGTCAAGCTAAGCTGCAGCTCCAGTGTCATCGCGCCGACCCCACATCATCCTGCTCCTGCTGATCGCGGCCACGCTGGCCGCGGTCATCGCGTTCGCCGCGCCGAGCTCGCCGCTGTACAAGGCGCCGGCGCTCGGGCTCGATCTCCAGGGCGGCTTGCAGGTCGTGAAGAAGGCCGATCCGCCGCCTGGCCAGGCCTCGTTGGTGACCAACGAGGCCATGAACCGCTCGCTCAGCATCATGCGCAAGCGCGTCGACAAGCTCGGGGTCTCCGAGCCCGACATCCGCAGGCAGGGCACGGACGAGATCGTCATCGACCTGCCGGGCGTGAAGGACCCGAAAAGAGCGCTGGCGGTAATCGGCAAGAAGGCGGTACTGCAGCTGTTCGATCTGGAGACGAAGCTGGTGACCGGAGTATCGGTCAACAACTTCGTGCCTCAGCAGAACTCGATCTACGATCTTCTCCAGAAGGCCAAACCGCTGGTGAAGAGCAAGAGCGCGGGGCACTACTACCTCCTGAAGAAGACGAGCAAGCCCGTTCTGCCGATCGACGACTCGAGCAGCCTCAAACTGCTTCAGAGCGAACAGAAGAAGGGCGAAGTCATCCTCGCCGCGCCGAAGTCGACCACGGTCGTTTCCTGCGACCTGGTAACGAGCAAGGTCTGTCCGGGCGGCCCGAGAGGCGGCTTCGAGCCCACGAAGAACCAGACCTGGTACTTCCTCTTCGCCTCTCGGCCAAACCTCCAGGGCTCGGACCTGAACGCGGGCGGTATCCGCTCCGAGTTCGCCTCGAGTGGGCCGCAGGTCGATCTCAGCTTCACGAGTCACGGCAACAAGGTCTTCCACAAGATCACCGCTGACGAGTGGACGCGCGGGAATTCACTACAGGCTCCTCAGCATTTCGCGGTCGTGCTCGATGGAGAGCTGATCACGTTCCCACAGATCGATCCCCAAAACCAATCTCTCTCCGACGGTATCGACCCCGCGATCAGCGGAGCGATCATCGAGGGCATCGGCACTATGAGCGAGGCCAACGACATCGCCACCGTGCTGCAGACCGGCGCGCTGCCGATTCCCTTCAAGAACGCTTCGACAGAGACGGTCTCGGCCACGCTCGGCAAGGACTCGTTGCACCAGGCCCTGGTGGCGGCCATTGTCGGGCTGGCGCTGGTCGTCGTCTTCCTGCTCACCCTCTACCGCTTCCTCGGCCTCGTGGCGGTCATCGGTCTGGGTATCTACGCCGCCTTCCTTTACGGAGTGATCCTGGTCTTCAACGTCACCCTCTCGCTACCGAGCTTCGCGGGCATGATCCTCACCATCGGCGTCGCGGCCGACGCGAACGTTGTCATCTTCGAGCGCATCAAGGAGGAGTCCCGTGCGGGCAAATCGGTGAAGGCCGCGGTAGTCACCGGCTACGAGCGCGGCTTCCACACCATCCTCGATGCCAACGTAGTCACCGCGATCACCGCCGCCGTGCTCTTCCTGGTCGCCACGGCGGGGGTCAAGGGCTTCGCGCTGATGCTGCTGCTCGGTACCGGAATCTCGCTGATCACTGCGGTTGGCGGTACGCGCGCCATGCTGGGATTGCTCTCCAACTTCCGCTGGTTCAACAACCCGAGCTTCATGGGCGCCCACGGCACCCAGCGCGGACGCTGGCTCCAGATCGACTTCATGCGCAAACGCTTCCTGTGGCTCGGGATATCGGGAATGGTCGTGCTCGTCAGCGCCCTCTCGCTCGGGCTCAAGGGTCTCAACCTCGGCATCGACTTCAAGGGCGGGACGCAGATCGAATTCCCGACCTCACAACCAACCCAACTCGGGACGGTGCGCAACGTCGTCATCAACGCCACCGGCGAGACCAGCGCTTCGGTGGTGGGCACGGGGAAGACGGTCGGCGGCTCGGAGAGCTACAAGAGCTTCCAGATTCGTCTGCGCTCGCCCAGCACCAAGGTCGAGACGCAACTGGAAAACCAGCTCAAAGCGAAGGCGCACGCGACCTCCCTCAGCAGCCAGACTGTCTCGGCCAGCTTCGCCAGGGATGTCGCGAACAGCGCGATCAAGGCACTGATCGTCTCCTTCCTGCTGATCATTGCCTACATCTCGATGCGCTTCGACTTCAAGTTCGCCATGCCGGTGATCGTCGCCGTGCTGCACGACATCGTGATCACGGTCGGGGTCTATGCACTTACGGGCCGGGAGGTGACCACCTCGACGGTGGCCGCGGTGCTGACCGTGCTCGGCTACTCGGTCTACGACACGATCATCATCTTCGACCGTATCCGCGAGAACGTGCCCTTGATGCGCCAGGCGCCGTTTGCCCGCATCGCGAACGTGTCGATTTGGGAGACGATCCGTCGCTCCCTGGCAACGACCTTCATCACCCTGCTTCCCGTGGGGGCTCTGTTCATCGCGGGCGGCGCCACACTCAAGGACTTCGCCTTCGCGCTGCTGATCGGCATCACGGCGGGCGCTTACTCGTCGATCTTCGTGGCCGCGCCGCTACTCACTATCTGGAAAGAGCACGAGCCCGAGTACGCGCGGCGACTCGGTGTCACGGACTTCCAGCGACTGGGACGCGGCGAGCCGGTGGGCAAGGTCTTGCCGCAGCCGGCGATGGCGGTGGCCGAGCGGGCCACGGCGACAGGAATCGAGACCGACGCCGCCAAGCGGGAGCGGCGCCGGCAGCGGCGACGCTCGAGGCCACATGGACGGCCCCGTTAGCAACCCGCGGCAACTCGTCACCGAGTTGGCCCTGGCGGCCGTCGGGGTAGCCGCGCTGACCGCCGATCGAATCGACACCCTGGCCGAGGTCATTGCCGCTCGCAGCAACGTCGCCAGCGTCGACGAAGTACGCGAGTTGCTGCGCGAACAGGTCGAGAGCTGGAGGGAAGAGGCGGCCCGTGTGGGCGGCCAGGCGGCCTCCCGCGTAAGCGCTCTCGCGCGGGAGCTCGGTCTGGTGACCCGCGAGGAAGCCGACGAGCTGGAGCTACGCGTGGCTCAACTCGAGCACCGTCTGCACCTCCTCGAGCGCGACAGCGACTCGGCGTGAGCGCCACCCGGGTAAGGACGAGCGTCTCGAAGCGTTTCCCCCGGCCTCGCGTCGAGTCGATGCTGGCCGCGGCCACCGCGCTGGTGGGTGTCCTCGCTCTCGTCTCGGCTCTCACCCCGGAGCTGGCCGACCGCGCCAATCTCGTCAGGAGCGTCCTTCCACCCGGCTTTCCTGAGCTGGCTCGGGTGCTTGTCCTCTCCTTTGGCCTGGCCCTGCTTCTTCTCTCGCGCTCGCTGGCGCGCGGGCGCCGGCGGGCCTGGACGCTCGCGCTCGCCGCGGTGATCGGAGTCGCCATCGCCCATCTGGCGAAGGGCCTCGACTTCGAGGAGTCGATCATCAGCCTGCTCTTGGTGATCGGGCTTCTACGCTACCGCTCCCATTTCGACGCCCCCGGTGACCCGGCCGCCCGCCGCCCGGTTGCCGGCACCCTGCTTGCCGTGACGGCGATGGTCGGACTCGGCATCGTTTTCGGTACGCGTGGCATGCCCGATCGCGTCGGCGATCTGATCAGCGCGATCGCGGTGCTGCTCACGCTGCGCGCGCTCATACTCTGGCTGGGCCCCTTCCCCGAGCACGTCAGCCAGTCGCTGGAAGAACGGCATCGGGCCAGAGAGCTGGTCGAGAGCTTCGGCTACGACAGCCTCGTGTTCTTCACTCTCCGGCGCGACAAGAGCTTCTTCTTCTCGTCCAGCGGCGACTCGTTTCTGGCCTATCGGCTGGTCGGGAGCTCGGCGCTGATCAGCGGTGACCCGGTGGGCAAGCAGAGCGAGTTCGCGAGCCTCGTGGCCGACTTCGTGGCGCGTGCTCGCGACAACGGCTGGCGGGTCGCCGTGGTCGGCGCCGACCGCGAACGGCTCAGCCTCTACCGCGAGCAGGGGTTGGGACGGATAATCAAGATCGGCGACGAGGCGTTCATCCGCCCCGAGCTCTTCTCGACGGAGGGTCGCGCGATACGGAAGGTGCGCCAGTCGGCGCGGAAAGTCTCCGAGCGAGACGGCATCAGCTTTCGCATGGTGCGCGTGAAGGACGCCGACGCCGAGCTGCGCCTGAGGATCGAGCAGATCTCGGTCGCCTGGCTGGCCGGCCGGCGCGAGCGGGGCTTCTCGATGGCCATGGACGACCTGTTCACGCCCGGCAGCTTGCTGGCGCTGGCGTTCGACAGAGGCGACGAGCCGATTGCTTTCCTGCATCTGGTTCCCAGCCCTGCCGGCGGCGGTTACTCGCTCTCGACACAAAGGCGGCTGCCTGGTGGCCCGGGCGGCATCTCCGAGTTCCTGATCGTCGAGTCGCTGGCCTGGGCGCGGGAGGCCGGCGTGCCCGAGCTGTCGCTAAATTTCTGCGCCTTCCGCAGCCTGCTGAACATCGACGAGCAAGGGCGGCTGCGCTACCGGCTGGCCCGCAGGACGCTACTCGGTTTCGACTCGGTCTTCCAGCTCGAGCGCCTGAGCTCGTTCAGCCACAAGTTCCACCCGGAATGGCGACCGCGATACGTCTGCCTGGAGCGCCTGAGCGACCTGCCCGCGATCGGGTTGGCGTACCTTCGCGCCGAATCGCTGATCGCGGCCCCGCGCTCGCCCGGTCGCAAGCGATCGCCGGGATCGGCCTAAGGCTTCATTCCGCCAGGCCTTCGGGCTTGACGATCCTGGCTGCGTCTTCCGACCGAAAAGCTCTTTTTGGTCGCATGCGCGCGGCTCTTCCTGTCAAACTGCCAGCATGGCCGCGCATCCAACCGCGAGCAATCTCGGTCGCCTGTCGGAGATCGCGCAGGTCGCGGTTCGGCACGGCTTCGGCTACCTGCTCGCCCGCCACCACCTTGGCGACCTCATTCCCGGGCGACGGAAGCTGCGCCTCGACGAGTCGGTCGTCTCGGAGCGAGGCCGGCATCTACGCGCGATGCTCGAGGAGCTCGGCCCGACCTTCGTCAAGTTCGGTCAGCTGCTCTCGATGCGACCGGACGTGCTTCCGCCCGACGTGATCAGCGAGTTGCGCGCACTGCAAGACGATGTCAAGCCGTTCGCCTTCAGCGAGGTGCGGCGCGTCATTCAGGAAGACTTCGACCAGTCGCTGGAGCGACTCTTCCTCGAGTTCGACGAACAGCCGGTGGCGGCGGCCTCGATCGGGCAGGTGCACAGAGCCGTGCTGCCGAACGGCCACGCGGTCGCCGTCAAGGTGCAGCGCCCGGGCGCGCCCGAGCAGATCGAGTCGGATCTGAGCCTGCTCTACCAGGCCGCTCGTATTCTCAAGGAGCGCGTGCGAGCCCTCGACTTCGTCGACGTGCGAGCCGTGGTTGACGAGTTCGCCCGCTCGATCCGCCGCGAGCTCGATTACCACCAGGAAGGCAGAAACGCCGACATGCTGCGGCGCCAGTTTGCCTCTGACTCGCACGTTCGCGTCCCGCGCATCTACTGGACGTACACGCGCTCGCGTGTGCTCACGCTCGAGTTCCTGGAGGGGACGCAGTTGGCCGATCTCGGCGACGAACTGTCAAGCGACGATCGGCGCACACTGGCCAACAGGGCCGCCAAGACCTGGATGGAGATGATCTTCAAGCACGGCGCCTTCCACGGCGATCCGCATCCGGCCAACATCCTCGTGCTGGGCAACGTGGACGAGATCGGGCTGGTCGATTTCGGAATCGTCGGACGGCTCTCGGACGAGGACATGGGCCGGCTGACCCGCCTGTTCATCGACGCCGCCGTCGAGAACGTCGATGCGCTGCCGCAGCGCCTCTACGAGCTGGGCGTGCGCTGTCCGCCCGCCCGCGAGCAGGAGTTCGCGCTGGAGCTGCGCGAGAGCTACTACCGCTACCAAGGAGCGAGCCTGGCCGAGATCGATCCGATGCAGGTGATCAGAGAGGTCTTCACGATGATCTACTCGCTCAATCTGAGACTGCCGACGCGCTTTCTCCTGCTCGACAAGGCGCTGGCGACTCTCGCGGCGGTCGGGGTCGAGCTGACCCCCGACTTCAACGTGTTCGAGATCGCCAAGCCCTACGCCCGCGATCTCGTGCGCCGGCGCTTCAGTCCCGAAAGAGTCGTTCGGCGTGCGCACCGCGACGGCGTCGAGCTGGTGCGGATCGGGCGCGAGCTGCCGGACATTCTGCACGGCGTTCTCACCCAGACCCGCGAGGGGCGGCTCGAGATCGGCTTCGTGCACAAGGGCCTGGAGGAGGCGGTCCACCAGGTCTCGGTCGCCTTCAACCGGCTCGTGATCGCCTTCATCGTGATGGGCGGATTGCTCGGCTCGAGCCTGATCGGCATCTTTGCCCACACCGGCCCGAAGGCGCTCGGCGTCAACGTCATCTCGGTGGGCGGCTTCGTGCTCTCGGGCGTGCTCGGTCTCTGGTTGCTCTGGGGCGTGATTCGCTCCGGACGCCTCTGAACGATGTCTCGGCGCGCCTCGACCGCGCCGGACGGTTGGGGAAAGCCCGTCACGATTCCGCCGTAAAAAGGGCTGGAAGAGACACTATTCACGCGTTTCTCGACCTGTTAGCGTCGCCTACATGAGCGCAGCAGTCCTTCTCGCCGAGCCAGAGCCCCAGTTTCGCGGCCTGCTCGAGCGCCAGCTCTCGGTCGCGGGCTTCGCGGTGGTCGAGGCCCGCGCCGGCGCCGAGGCGTTGACTCTGGCGGAGCAGGCCTTGCCCGATCTCGTACTGGTCGGGAACGAGCTACCCGATGCCTCCGCCGCGGAGCTCTGCAGGCGCCTGCGCGAAGGCGAGCCGGGCCGGAGCTGGAACCGCGAGGTGCCGGTGATCGTGCTCGGCGGCACCGACTCGGATGCTGTCGATCGGGTTCAAGCCTTCGAGCGCGGTTGCGACGACTATCTGACCCAGCCCTTCCACCATCAGGAGCTGGTCGCCCGAATCCGCGCCGTGCTGCGTCGCGCCGCTCCCGACGCGCGCCAGCGTCTGGTCGCCGGCGAGATCGAGCTCGATCGGCAGACGCGCCGGGTGACGGTGGCGGGCGAGCGCGTCTTTCTCGCCGCCAAGGAATTCGAGCTGCTGGTCAAGCTGGCCGGCGCGCCTCATCGCGTCTTCTCGAAAGAGGAATTACTTCGGGAGGTCTGGGGCTTCCGCTCGATCGGGCGCACGCGCACGGTCGACTCGCACGCTTCGCGCCTTCGCCGCAAGCTCGCGCGCCCCGGCGCGGGCCCCTTCGTGATCAACGAGTGGGGAGTGGGTTACCGGCTGCTGGACGGCTGAGGGCTGGCGCCCTCGAGCTCGAGCAGCCAGCGCTTGTTGTCGAGCCCGCAACCGAGTCCGCCGTAGCCGCGGAGCGACCCGTCGGCGCCGATCACGCGGTGGCAGGGCAGAACGATCATCAGCTGGTTGTTGCGCATCACGCTACCGACGGCGCGTGCCGCGCCCGGATAGCCGGCGATGGCCGCGAGCTCTCCGTAGCTGACGGTTGTGCCGTAAGGGACGTGGGCCAGCTCTTCGAGCACGCGGCGCTCAAACTCGCTCCCTTCGATCTCGAACGGAAGATCGAAGTCGCGACGGCTGCCGGCGAAGTACTGCTCGAGCTGACGAACGGCTTCGGCGAGAACGCTGTCCGGCGCCGGCTCGTGTCCTGACGCTTCTTCGCCCGACGGGGCGAGGTAGATGTGCATCAGTCCTCGCTCGGACGCCTCGATTACGAGCGGGCCGAGCGGTGTGTGTATAGATGCTTGTTCCCTGCTTTGCAACCCCTTGAAAGTCTCTTCCCGGCGCTCGTTTTCGAC
This sequence comes from Thermoleophilia bacterium, assembly GCA_017882615.1. Lineage (GTDB taxonomy): Bacteria > Actinomycetota > Thermoleophilia > Gaiellales > Gaiellaceae > Fen-549. The sequence continues at coordinate 49,703 of JADGPD010000004.1, read as the reverse complement.
CTGGATAGCCATCGTGCCCCCTCCCGATTCGATAGGAACGACTCTAGCGCGCGCGGCCATCCTCAGAGTTCCGGACCCAGACTTGGCTGCGTCTGTCCCATCGCCGGTCGGGATCGTCCAGCTCAAGCGGGAGGCGGCGCCAGTCGGAGCGCACTCGCGCGAGCGTTTCCTCCCAGCTCCGTAGGCCGCTCAGTGCATCCGTTCTTTCGACATTGCAAGCCCCGACGGCGACCGCGGCTGTGAGTGCGCTCTCGGCGTCGAGATCGCGCAGGAGTGCGGCCAGCAGCCCGGCAACGGTCGCGTCTCCCGCTCCGGTGGTGCCGGCGACGTCGACCTCGAAGCACGGAGCCCATAGCTCCTTTTCGGCCCAGGCGCCCGGGTCTGAAGGACGGGCTCGGCCGAGGGTGGCAATCCGTTCCGGCGTTCCCGTTCTGAGATAGAGACCGCGCTCGCCCAGCTTGATCGCTGCGATGCCTACGCCAAGCTCTGTCAACTCCTCACCGAGCTCGTGTAGAAGCGCTGGCTGGGTCGTGCCCTCCGGCAACCGCTGCCGCGACAGCTCCTCGAAAAGATGCCGTCGCAGCATGAACAGAAGCTCGTCGAGGCTGGGTGCGAAGACGTCGACGAAAGGAAGCACAGCTTCGAGGATTTCTCGCCAGTCAACCCGGCCGCTCTCCGAGCTCGGGTCGGGATAGCTCATATCGAGCGACGTGGTCACTCCGGTAGCCCGCGCCCGCTTGAACAACTCGACCAGCTCGCGCCCGCCGTCTCGATACATACGCTGCATTAGCGGCGGATAACCGAAGTGGAAGAGCGTCGAGCGCTCGAGCAGCGCGAAATCGATGTCCTCCGCACCGAAGGAGCCGGCTGCTCCGGGGTGGTGCAGGAAGAGGCGATCGACGCCGGGCGGGCTGATGATCACCGAGTAGGGAGTCGAGGTCGCGGCGTCCACTCTCAGCCCGTCCGAGAGTCCGCTCCCGTAGGACTCGACGATCTCGCGGACGATTCCCCCGAAGGGGTCGGCGCCCACTTTGGCGACGAGCCTGGTCGGTACTCCGAGGATGTGCAGGGCGAGACCGGCGTTGGACACAGGCCCACCGGTCGAGAGCAGCGCGGCCCCGGCCTCGATCAAGCGGCCGGGGCGAAAGTTCGCACGGAAGGAATCCTCCGTCAAGGGATCGAGAATGGGGATCACGTCCAGGCAGATGTGACCGGCGACGACCGCACTGACGGGCTTGCTCATAGCGTCCATGTTCCAACTTCAAGCCGTTGTCGCGCAAGCCCGGCTGAGCGGCGCCAAGCTCAAGCTTGCAGCGGGATAAGCAGATGCGGCGTCAGGTAGACCTCGACAAACGCCGCGACGAGAACGAGCGGAATTGACACCAAGACGGCCCGCAGAAGCAGGCGGCCCGGCTTGGTGGCCGGCGCGACAATGCAGCTCGCCGCCGCCGCGAGCGGAAGGAGCAAGCCGCCCAGCTCCGGCGTTCCGTGCACGAGTGTGGCAAACAGCGCCCAGTGTGAGACGAGTCGAGCGTCGAGCGCGCGGGCCTGCTCCGAGAAGACCCACCACAGCCCGATCAGCAGGCAGACGGCGACAAGTGGGTAGACGATGCGGGCGGCGGCGTTCACGCCCGGGCGATCCCAGGTGTCGTGGATTCCCCAGCTCCAGAGCCGCGCGATTGGCCAGGCGAGCATCGAGATCGCCACCAGCCAGGCGATGTTCAGGCTCGCGACCACCGCCACGTCGGAGAAGTGATGCTGATGCGAGAGAAGCACCGAGCGGGAGCCGTTGTAGGACGAAGAGCCACCTCGCAGCGCGGCGGTTAATACGATCGCGGCCTGCAGTGCCAGCGCACCGCTCAGCGCGGCCACTCCTATCCAGCGGGCGCGTTTTCCGATTCGTGGGATCTGCTGGCCTTTCGATAATCGCGAGGGTGGCTACCGGCTCGCTCAGTTTCTCGGCGCCGCGATCGGGCGGCTTGAACGCCCGCTCGATGATGCGGGCATTTCTCCCTCAGCCGGTAGGCTCTCCGTTGTGCGCCTCGCCGTCGTCGGTCATGTCGAGTGGATCGATTTCCTGCACGTTTCCCGCGTGCCCGCGCAGGGCGAGATAGTGCACGCCAGTCGCGGCTGGGCGGATGCGGCCGGTGGCGGCGCGGTGGCTGCCGTTCAACTCGCGAATCTCGCAGGCGACGCGATGATCTTCACCACCTTTGGCGCCGACGAGCGCGGCCGCCAAGCGAGGGAAAAGCTCGAGGCGCAGCACGTCCAGGTGATCGCCCACGAGATCGACCAGCCGCAGCGCTACGGGGTCACCTTCGTGGACGACGACGGCGAGCGAACGATCACGGTTGTGGGGGAGAGGTTGACCCTGCGCGGCGACGATCCGGATCTGCCCTGGAGCGAGCTCGAGCACGCCGACGGCGTGTATTTCGTCAGCGGCGACGCCGAGACCGTTCGCCAGGCCCGTAAGGCGCGCGTGCTGGTCGCCGCCTCACGCTCGCTCGAGGTGTTGCAGGAGGCCGGCGTTGCGCTCGACGCGATAGTCGGCAGCGCCTCCGACGCGGGGGAGCGCTATGAGCGAGGCGATCTCGATCCGCCGCCACGCCTCGTCGTTCGCACCGAGGGGGCGGCCGGCGGCACGCTCGAGCCGGGAGGCCACTACGACGCGGTCGAGCCGCCGGACCCGATCGTCGACAGCTACGGCTGCGGCGACTGCTTTGCTGCCGGGCTTACCTACGGCCTGGCCGCGGGGATGCCGGTCGCCGAGGCCGTTCGGCTCGCGTCTCGTTGCGGCGCAACCGTGCTCACCGGCAACGGCCCGTACGAGCGCCAGTTCACGCTGCCCGGCTAACTTCCGATTCTTCCGCGCGCACTGGAGCGAATCTCGTTTCGCGCTATTTGCGAATCTCGCCCGGGGCACCCCAAGCCCACCACCCGGTTTCAGCCTACTCAGGCTTTCCGCACCCCGGTGAAGCAGAACCGATCCAAACCTCACACGGGGCTGTCGATTCGGTTTCGGCGCAGGAGCGAAGCGCGGGTGGCGGTCGGAGCGAGTTTTTTGGGAATTTTTGGTTGCGTTGTGGGAAGTTGTGGGGTAAAGTGGGGCCACGTGGACCGCTACGTGGACCACCTAAACGATCAATTCCATGCTTTCCGGCGAATACGAACACACTCTTGACGAAAAGAACCGGCTGACGCTTCCAGCCCGGTTCAGGCCCCGTTTTGCCGAGGGCCTGGTGCTCACGCGCGGGATGGACAGCTGCCTGAGCATCTATACGAAGGAGGAGTTCTCTCGCTCGATCGAGGCTCGCCTCGCCGAGCTCGATCCGCTCTCTCGCGAGAGCAGGCTGATGCACCGCTTCTACTTCTCGGGCACCGTCGAGGCGATTCCCGACAGGCAGGGAAGGGTGATGGTGCCGCAGGCGTTGATTCAGAGTGCCGGTTTCTCGCGCGAGGTCATGGTGGTCGGGGTTCTCGATCACCTGGAGATCTGGGATCGCGCGGCCTGGCGGGATTACATGAAACAAGTAGAGGAGAACGTCGAAGATGCTGCCGAACGCCTTGCAGCCCAACGCGACTGACCACGTTCCCGTCCTCGCCGACGAGGTGCGGGAGCTGCTCGCTATCCGCCCGGGGGAGACGGCGGTTGACACGACCTTTGGCGCCGGTGGTCATGCGCGCCTGCTCGCGGCCGATCTGCGCGGCGAAGGAAAGCTGATCGCGATCGACCGTGATCCCTCGGTGCGTCCCTATTTCGAAAGCTTCCGGCGCCGAGCCGGCGTTCAGGCGCGTCTACTGCACGGCGACTTCGCCGACGTGCTCGAGCGTCTGGCCCAAAACGGCGTCCGCGCCGATGCCGTCCTGTTCGACCTCGGCGTCTCGAGCATGCAGATCGACCGGCCCGAGCGCGGTTTCTCCTACGCGGTCGACGCGCCGCTGGACATGCGCATGGATCCGTCCGAGGAATACTCGGCGCGCGATCTCGTCAACGAGACAAGCGCCAAGGAGCTGGAGAAGATCTTCCGCCGCTTCGGCGAGGAGCGCTACGCCAAGTCGATCGCCCGCGCCATCGTAGAGCGCAGGCGCAGGGAAGAGATAACGCGCACCTCCGAGCTGGTCGAGACGATCAGAGGCGCCATTCCGGCTCCGGCGCGCTTCGGTGAAGGCCATCCGGCCAAGCGCGTCTTTCAGGCGCTTCGCATCGCGGTCAACGACGAGCTTCAGTCGCTCGCCGACGCGCTGCCCAGCGCGCTCGAGCTGCTGCGTCCCGGCGGTCGCCTGGCCGTGATCAGCTTCCACTCGCTCGAGGATCGAATCGTGAAGCGTTTCTTGAGGGCCAAGGAGCACGGCTGTATCTGCCCGCCCGATTTCCCGATCTGTAACTGCGGGCACGAGGCCGAGATGCGACTCTTGGGCCGCAAGGCCATTCGTCCGAGCCCGCGCGAGCTTGCCATCAATCCCAGGTCCGCCTCGGCTCGCCTGCGCGCGGCGGTGAAGCTGTGAGCACGGCTACTGCACGTGTCGCCACCCGTCCGGCTGCCAGGCCGGCGCCGCGACCGCAGGCGCCGCGGGCAGCTCCCCAGCGCCGAAGACGTAAGGCCGCCCAGCGCAGCGTGCGAGGCGGCATCGTCTGGATCGTCGCCCTGGCGACGCTGCTGACCGGAGTGGTCGCCGTCAACGTCGCCGTCTTGCGCCAGAACATGCAGCTCGAGAGCTATTCGACCGAGCGGGCGCAGCTTCGCGATCAGAACGTCGAGCTTCGCTCGAAGCTCTCTCACGCCATTTCGCCTTCCAACATCGATCGGCTTGCCCAGAAGAAGCTGGGGCTAGTCCAGGTCCCGGCCGGGTCTGATCAGACGACTTACATCCGGTTCAGCGCGGGCGGGAAGTGAGCCAGCGAGCGGCGAACCGAAGAATTCGGCTGCTCGGGGCGGCGCTCGCACTTGTCCTCGCGGTAGCCCTGGCTCGAGCGGGTTGGATCCAGGTCGTTCGAGCTAGCTCGCTTGCCCAGCTCGCCGATGCTCAGCAGACGCGGACGATTCCGGTTCTCGCGCCGCGCGGCGTGATCTTCGATCGCAACGACGGGGAGCTGGCGACGAACGAAGACTCCATCACGATCTCCGCCGATCCCAGGCTCGTGAAATCTGCGGCGGCGGAATCGCGGCGCGCGGCGATGGTGCTCGGCCTCGACCAGCAGGGCGAGGCGGCGCTGCTCAGCGCGCTTTCCGATCGATCGAAAGGGTTCGTCTACGTCGCCAGGCAGGCGCCGGTCGCCAAGGCCGGGCAGCTGAAGCGAATGAAGCTCGCCGGTTTTGACTACACGACCGAGCCGAAGCGGATCTACCCGCAAGGGAAGCTCGCCGCTCAGACGATCGGCTTCGCAGGGGTCGACAACAAGGGTTTGACCGGGCTCGAGCTTGAGTACGACCATTCGCTCATAGGACGAGACGGCAAGCAGACGGTGGTGAAAGACCCGGCCGGAAGCGTGATCGATGTTCGGAGCACCACCTACGAGAAGCCCGGCGCCGATCTCACGCTGACGATCGACAACACGATCCAGCTCTACGTGCAGCAGGTGCTGGCGGCGACCCGCAAGTCCTCGCAGGCCGCTTCGGCGTCGGCTGTAGTTCTGGATCCGCGCACGGGCGAAGTGCTGGCGATGGCGACCGTGCCGTCCTACAACGCCAACGACACCTCGAATACCGCCGAGCAACTCCATCGCGACAGGGCGATAACCGACGCCTACGAGCCCGGATCGACCTTCAAGCTGGTGACGGTCGCGGGCGCGCTCTCCGATGGGGTTGTCTCACCTCAGACCACGTTCACGCTGCCCTACTCGATCAGGGTCGCGGACAGAAACATTCACGACTCCCACCTGCGCCCAACCGAGCGCCTGTCGGTGTCGCAGATACTGACCCAGTCCTCGAATGTGGGCGCGGTCAGGATCTCCCAGCGACTCGGTAGCCAGCGGCTCGTTCAGTGGATCAAGCGCTTTGGTTTCGGCGAGACGACGGGCATCGATTTCCCGAGCGAGAGCAGGGGCATCGTCAAGCCACTGGACAAGTGGTACGGATCCGACGCCGGCACGATTCCGATCGGGCAGGGAATCGCCGTTACGCCGATTCAGCTCGCGGCCGCCTACGCGGCGGTCGCGAACAAGGGCGTCTGGCTGCAGCCGCACTTCGTAGAACGGATCGGCAGCAAGCAGGCGCCGGCTCCAAAGCGGCGCCGGGTGGTGACCTCGGCGGTAGCGGAGCAGCTGATGACCATGTTCGGCAGCGTCGTCGACAAGGGAACGGGAACGGAGGCGGAGATTCCGAACTACTCCGTAGCCGGCAAGACCGGTACCGCCCAGAAGGCCGATTCCAGCGGCGGATATTCGACCTCCAAATACGTGGCCTCCTTCGTCGGCATCGTTCCGGCCTCCGATCCGCGACTCGTGATCCTGATCACGGTCGATGAGCCGCAGGGTGCGATCTGGGGCGGCAGCGTCGCGGCGCCGGCGTTCAAAGAGATCGCGCTCGACTGTCTGCGTTACCTCGAAGTCCCGCCCGATCGGCCGAGCTGATTCCGCGGTGCTCGGGATAGAGCCGGGTCGGGGCGGATTGGTAAACTCGCCCGGCGATGGATCTGGAGCGTTTGAGCGCGGCGCTCGAGCCCCGCGAGACAATCCGGCGCGCTCCTGTCGAGCTGCGCGGCCTGGCCTACGACGTGCAAGCCGTCGAGCAAGGCTCGCTCTTTTTCTGCGTCCCCGGGATGCGCGCGGACGGGCACGACTTCGCAGCCGAAGCCGTTCGGCGCGGCGCCGCCGCGCTGGTCGTCGAGCGTCCGCTGGAGCTGGACGTGCCGCAGCTGGTGGTCGTCTCGGCGCGCGAAGCGATGGCAGTGGCTGCGGACGTCTACTTCGGCGAGCCCACTCGCGAGCTCCAGCTGGCCGGAGTCACCGGCACGAACGGCAAGACGACGACCTGCTATCTCGTCTACGAGATCCTTGCCGCGGCCGGCCGCCGCCCCGGGCTGGTGGGAACGGTCGAGAGCCGCGTCGGCGGAAAGCCGAGAAAGCTGGCGCGAACGACGCCCGAAGCGATTGATTTGCAGCGGCTGTTCCGCGAGATGCTGGGCGCCGGCGACAAGAGCTGCGTGATCGAAGCCTCGTCGCACGCGATCGAGCTGCACCGGCTCGATCGGGCTCGCTTCTCGGCCCTTGCCTTCACCAACCTGAGCCAGGACCACCTCGACTTTCACGAGACGATGGAGAATTACTACGCCGCCAAGCGGCGCCTCTTTCTCTCGGGCGAGGAGACGCCCGCGGCGATCAACGTCGATGACGCCTACGGGCGCCGGCTTGCCGCCGATCTGCGCGCGCTCGGCCAGGAGCGCGTGCTCACCTTCGGGCGCGGGCCCGACGCCGATCTGAGGCCGGACGAGATCGAACTGGGCGCCGAAGGAACGCGAATCCGGCTCGGCGAGCTCGAGCTGCGCAGTCCGCTCCGCGGCGCCTTCAACGCCGAGAACCTGCTCACGGCGGCGGCATTGACGCGCCTGCTCGGCGTCGAAGACGATCAGATCGCGGCCGGCGTCGCGGCTCTGAAGGGAGTTCCCGGCCGCTTCGAGGTTGTCGATCGTGGTCAGCCCTTCACGGTCGTCGTCGACTACGCCCATACGCCTGATGCGCTTAGCCGGCTGCTCACCGCGGCGCGAGAGCTGGCGCGTGGCAGGCTGATCTGCGTCTTTGGCTGTGGTGGCGACCGCGACCGAGAGAAGAGACCGTTGATGGGCGAGATCGCCGCCGCGCTTGCCGACGTCGCCATCGTCACCTCGGACAACCCGCGCAGCGAAGAGCCCCGTTCGATCGTCGACGAGATACTCGCCGGGATCGAGGGAAAGAAGGTCGAGGTCGAGCTCGAGCGAAGATCGGCGATCGAGCAGGCGCTTGCGCGGGCGGGCGAGGGAGACGTTGTGGTCATCGCAGGCAAGGGGCATGAGCAGGGCCAGGAGATCGCCGGCCGGGTGCTTCCTTTCGACGATCGCGTCGTCGCCGCGGAGCTGCTCGACGAGCTCGGGGCGGGAAGATGATTCCGCTCTCCCTCGACGAGGTCGCGCGGCTCTGCGAAGGAGAGCTGACGAGAGCGAGTGCCGCCGCGGAGATCACGGGCGTCGTGATCGATTCGCGCCGCGTTCAGCCCGGCGACCTCTTCGTAGCGATCAATCGCGGCAGCGAGTTCGCGCCCGAGGCGCTCGAGCGGGGAGCGGCCGCGGTGCTCGTTCCGGTAAGCGCCGAGACCGCGCTGGCCGCACTGGCCGGGGCGGTGCGCGCTCGCTCGGACGCTCGCGTCGTCGCCATCACCGGCTCGACCGGCAAGACCTCGACCAAGGACATCCTGGCTTCGCTCTGCGCGCCGCAGCTGAATACCGTGGCGGCGGAGGCGAGCTTCAACAACGAGCTCGGTATCCCGCTTACCGTCTGCCGTCTCGAACAGGAAAGCGAGCTGGCGATAGTCGAGATCGGGATGCGCGGCCTCGGCCAGATCGAGCAGGCCTGCGGCTTCGTCCGTCCTCACGTCGGTCTGGTCACGAGCGTCGGGCCGGTGCATCTGGAGCTGCTCGGCACGGTCGAAAGGGTCGCGCAAGCTAAGGCCGAGGTGCTGATCGGACTGGAGCCCGGCGGGGTCGGAATCGTGCCCGCGGGCGAGCCGCTGCTCGAGCCCTTCATCCCGGCCGGCCTCGACCTGCGTCGCTTCGGCGCGGGCGGATCCTCGTTTCTCGTCTCGTTCGAGCCCGCTGAGGAGGTCTCACATGCTGTCTTCGAGATCGAGGGCGAGCGGGTTGAGCTGGAGCTCGCTCTGAGCGCCCGCCATCAGGCCTTGAACACGCTCGCCGCACTCGTCGCCTACCACGCGCTCGGGCTGCCGCTGGAAGGTGCGCAGGAAGGCGCGCGGACGATTAGGCTCTCTCGCTGGCGCGGCGAAGAGACCGCGCTGCCCGCCGGAGGACTTCTGATCAACGACTCCTACAACGCGAACCCGATCTCGCTCACCGCGGCGCTAGAGCATCAAGCTCAGCTCGCCGCCGGGCGCAGACGGGTGGCCGTGCTCGGGACGATGGCCGAGCTCGGCGCCGATAGCGAGCGTTACCACCGCGAGATCGGGAGCCGCGCCTCGGAGCTCGGCGTCGCCGCCGTGCTGGCCGTGGGAGAGGGCGCGCGCGCCTACCTCGATCTGGCCGACGGGGTGGCCGAGCGCGAGTGGGCGCCCGACGCCGAGACCGCCGCAGAGCTGGTGCTGGAGATGGCTCGCCCCACCGACTGCGTGCTCGTCAAGGGCTCGCGCGTGGTCGGCTTGGAGCTGGTCGCAAAGGCGCTCGAGGAAGCGTTCGCGGCGTGAGCGTTTTCCTTGCAAGGGCGGGCGCGCTTGAGGATCTGTCTCTACCGAGCCCGATGGTGCGGGTAATTCTGGCCAGCATTCTGGCGCTCGCGATCTCGATCTTCGCCGGGCCGCGCTTCATCGCCTTCCTGCGAAACCACGACGTTGGCCAGCACATACGCGAGGAGGGGCCGGCGGGACACGTCGTCAAGCAGGGAACGCCGGTGATGGGCGGCGTGCTCTTCTTGGTGGCGGCGGTCATTTCCTTCCTTGTCCTCAGCGAGTACACGACCCAGGCCTTGACCGTGTTCTTCATCATGCTCACCTGCGCCGGCATCGGTTTCGTCGACGACCTGATGAAGCTGCGGCACCGGCGCTCGCTCGGGTTGGCCGGTCGCTGGAAGATGCTCTTCCTCGTTCTGATCACCGTCGGCGCCGGTTACCTCGCGCACCGCGCTGGTCAACCGACCTGGCTCGCCATTCCCTTCACCCACACACGCCTGCAGCTGGGCCTGCTCTGGTACGTGCTGCTCTTCTTCATCATCGCGGGAGCGGCCAACGGCGTAAATCTGACCGACGGTCTGGACGGCCTGGCGGCGGGCACCGGCATCATCGCTACCTTCACCTTTCTCTCGATCGCGGTCATCGCCTACGTGCGCTCCTCGTCGAACCCCGGCTTGCGCGAGCCCAAGCTCGTCGATCTGGCGATTCTGGCCGCCGCACTGATCGGAGGACTGATCGGCTTCCTCTGGTACAACACCTTCCCGGCCGACGTGTTCATGGGAGACACCGGCTCGATGGGGATCGGCGGTGCGCTGGCGGGCTTCGCGATCATGACCAAGACCGAGCTCCTGCTGCTTCTGGTCGCCGGGATCTTCCTGATCGAGGCGCTCTCGGTGATGATCCAGGTCTTCAGCTTTCGTCTCTTCAAGCGCCGCGTCTTCTTGATGGCGCCGATCCACCATCACTTCGAGATGAAGGCCTGGTCGGAAACGAAGATCATGGTGCGCTTCTGGATTCTCTGCGGCATTCTCTGCGCCCTTGCCTTTGCTCTCTACTACCGCAGCTTCACCGTCTTCAACTTCCTCCGCCCGCTGCCCAAGTGAGCGAGCTGCCTGATCGCGTGCTCGTGCTGGGCCTGGCCCGGTCGGGGCGGGCGGCGGCGCTGGCCCTGGCGCGGCGAGGCGTGACCGTCGTGGCAGTCGATCGCTCGACCGAGCTGGATGTCAGCGAGCTGGCCGGAGCGGGCGTCGAGCTGAGGCTCGGCATCGAGAGCGAGCGCTTGCTCGAAGGCGCGGGGCTGCTCGTCAAGAGTCCCGGCGTGCCGGCCGAAGCGGCGCTGGTCAGGGCGGCGCACAAGCGAAGGACGCCAGTCTGGAGTGAGGTCGAGCTTGCTTCACGCCTCTTTCCCAACCCCTTGGTCGGCGTCACCGGCACCAACGGCAAGACGACGACGACCGAGCTTCTGGGAGCGATCTTCCGCGCAGCCGGTCGCAAGGTGGAGGTGGCTGGCAATGTCGGCCGGGCGATCTGCGACCTCGACGGTGAGCTCGACGCCGACAGCTGGATCGTCTGCGAGCTCTCCAGTTTCCAGCTCGAGGACATCGAGCGCCTGCGCCTGCGTATCGCCGTGCTGCTCAACCTCGAGCCCGACCATCTCGATCGCCACGGCTCACTCGAGGCCTACCGCGACGCCAAGCTGCGCATCTTCGAGAATCAGCTCGAGGGTGACGTTGCCGTGCTGCCGCGCGGATTCAGCGAGGTACCCGGGCACGCCCGCCGGGTCGAGTTCGACGCGCAAGATCCGCTACCGGCTGAGCCGCTGATTCCGGGCGAGCACAATCGAGAGAACGCGGCCGCCGCAACCCAGGCGGCGCGAGCGGCCGGAATCGCCGAGGAGGCGATCGCCGAGGCGCTTCGCACCTTCCCGGGCGTGCCGCACCGGCTCGAGCCCGTGGCCGAGATCGCCGGCGTCCGCTACGTGAACGACTCCAAGGCCACCAACACCGCCGCCGCGCGCAAGGCGATCGCCGCCTACTCGGGGCCGCTGCACATCATTCTCGGCGGGCGCGGCAAAGGGGAGTCGTTCGACGGCCTGGCCGGGGAGCTGAGCACCCACGAGGCCCGCGCTTATCTGATCGGCGAGACGGCAAAGGAGATAGCGGGCGCGCTGGAGCGAGCGAGCGTCGCCTTCGAGTATTCCGGGACGCTCGAGCAGGCCGTCGCGACGGCCGCCGGCAATGCGAAGCCGGGCGAGATCGTGTTGCTCGCGCCGGCTTGCGCCAGTTTCGACCAGTTCGAGAACTTCGAGCAGCGCGGCGAAGCCTTCCGCTCGTGTGTGGCGACGCTGGCCGCGCGAGCCTGATTCTGGAGCTCTTTCTGAAGCGCCGAGGGTAGGAAGCGCGCTCGCGCGGTCGAACCGTCCTAGCGTGACTGGAAGTTGGTTCGAGGAGACGGGCACGGTCCGTAGGAGCACGCCGGGGCGCACGAGACGCGCTCCCGGCTCGGCTTCCTCGCGCCGAGCGCCGGGGGCGGCGCGAGCGCCGCGACCCGCGACGAGGCGAGCAGATACCTCCGTCCGGCTCAAGGCCGTTCCGGCGCGGGCTCCGGGCAGCGGCCCGACTCGCGCGCGGGCGCCGAAGATGCAGCTCGAGTTTCAGCTTCTGGCTCTGGCCACGCTGGCGCTCGTCGCCTTCGGGCTGGTTATGGTCTTCAGCTCCACTTCGGCCACCGCCACGCTGGGGGGCGGAAGCGCGAGCGCTTTTCTGGTGCGCCAGGCCGTGTACGCGCTGGCCGGGCTGGGCGCGATGATCGCCTTCACACGCTTCGACTACCGCAAGCTGCGCCCGCTCGCGCCGACGCTACTCATGGCCTCGCTGGGGCTCTGTCTGGCGGTCTTCGCAATCGGCACCCAGGTGAACGGCGCGCGGCGCTGGATCTCGCTCGGGCCGATCGGTCTGCAACCCTCGGAGCTCGTCAAGCTTTCGCTCGCACTCTGGATTCCCGCCCGGCTCGTGCGCCGGCCGCGGCCGCAGACCCTGGGCGAACTGGCAAAGCCCGTCGGCCTGATGGTTGCGATCGCCTGCGGCATGATCGCGGCCGAGCCCGACCTCGGCACGGTCACGAGCATCCTCGTCATGGTCGCCGCGGCGCTCGTCGTGTCGGGGGTGCCCCTCGGGCTGATTGCCCGCGCCTACGCCCTCGTCGTGACGCTGGGGATGATCGCCGTGATGTCCGAGCCCTATCAGCGCGCTCGTCTGACCGCCTTCCTGCATCCGATGGCAAGCTCGCAGGGGAGCGGCTATCAGGGCATGCAATCGCTGATCGGACTTGGCTCGGGAGGTATCACCGGGCACGGACTGGGGCAGGGCGTGCAGAAGATTCACTTCCTGCCCGAGGCGCATACCGACATGATCGCCTCAGTGGTCGGCGAGGAGCTCGGGTTGATCGGAATCGTCCTGTTGATTGCCTTCTACGCAGTGTTCGTCTGGGCCGGACTGCGGATTGCGCTCGCCTGCCGCGACCCGTTCGGGAAGGCGGTCGCGGCCGCGCTCACCACGCTGATCGCGGGCCAGGCCGCGATCAATCTCGCGGCCGTGTTCGGGCTTGTTCCGCTGACCGGGATCACGCTTCCCTTTGTCTCCTATGGAGGCTCCAGCCTTGTTGTCTCCCTCATGGCGGTAGGCATCCTCCTTAACATCGCGGTGAATCATGGAAAAACAGCGACCCCTGAGGTGTCTGATCGCCGCCGGCGGAACGGCCGGGCATCTCATGCCCGCGCTCGCCGTCGCTGAGGCGCTCGAGAAACGCGGCGCGGTAGTTTCTTTCGCCGGCTCGTCCGAGCGGATGGAGGCCGAGCTGGTGCCGGAGGCGGGCTTTGCCTTCGATTCCTTTCGCATCTCGGGCTTCTCGCGCCGGCCGGGGCTGAAGCTGGCGCGCGGGCTCGCGCAGGCACTGGTCGCTCCCTTCTCCTGTCTGCGAATACTCGCGCGTCGAAAGCCCGATGTCGTCTTCGGCGGCGGCGGGTATGTGGCCGGGCCGATGGTTCTGGCCGCCTGGCTGAAGCGGATTCCCGCGGCGCTGAGCGAGGCGGACGCGCACCTCGGTCTGGCGAATCGGCTGGCGGAGCCGTTCGCGCGCCGCGTCTTCCTCGCGTTTCCGGTTGAGGGCGGCACGAAGCGCAAGTACCGCGTCACCGGACGACCGGTTCCCGAGCGTTCGCTCTCACCCGAGCAAGCGCAGGCGCGCGAGCGTTTCGGACTGCCGCGCCAAGGCCCCGTTTTGCTCGTAGCCGGCGGCAGCCAGGGGGCACGGGCGCTGAATGAGCTCGTGGTCGAGCGCTTCGGAGAGAGCGGGCCTGCTGTCTTGCACCTGGCCGGGGAGCGCGACTACCCGGCGCTGGCGCCGAGGGTGAAGCGGCCGGATTACGTGCTGCTGGGATTCACGAATGAGTTCGGGGCGGCGCTGGCGGCCTGCGATCTGGCGCTGGCGCGGGCCGGCGGTTCGGTCTGGGAGTTGGCGGCGGCCGGAAAGCCGGCGCTGCTCGTTCCCTATCCGTATGCGACCGCCGACCACCAGGCCAAGAACGCGAACTACTTCGTGCAGGGCGGCGGGGCGATCGCGCTGCCCGAGAGCGAGCTCGAGCAGGTGCCCGCCAAGCTGCTGGAGCTGCTTGGCGATTCGGCGCGGCTGGAGAAGATGTCTGCCGCGATGCTGCGCCTAGCGCGGCCGAACGCCGCCGAGGAAATAGCGGACGAGCTGATCGAGCTGGCACGCAGTCGTGGGAAGAGCGCGAAATGAGCGCGCTGGACGGCCGAACGATCTGGCTTGCCGGGATAGGCGGCGCCGGCATGAGTGCCTATGCGCTGATCGCGAAGGCCTGGGGAGCGGACGTGTCGGGCTGGGACAAGGCGGAGACGCCGTACCTGGCCAATGTCAGGGCGGCTGGAATCAACGTCGAGATCGCGCCGGAACCGACCCTGCCCGGCGCGGACGTGGAGCGCTACGTATCGACCGCCTTCGCCGGGCGAATCGAGGGCAGGCCCCGCGCCGACCTACTCGCCGAGCTCGTCTCGCTACGGCGCTCGATCGTCGTCTCGGGCGCCCACGGCAAGACCACGACGAGCGGGATGATCGCCTTCTGCCTCGACCGCCTCGGTCTCGACCCGGCCTTCATCGTCGGTGGTGAGATCGCTCAGCTCGGCGGTAACGCCCGCGCGGGCTCGGGCTGGCTGGTCGTGGAGGGCGACGAGTCCGATCGCTCGGTGGCGGCGCTCAGGCCCGAGATCGCCGTGCTGCTCAATGTCGACCTCGACCATCACACGACCTACGCCTCGCTGGCCGAGGTCGAGCGGCTGTTCGAGGACTGGCTCGCCCAGGTGCCGGAGGTCGTGCGCGCCGAGGAGCTCGAGCCCGTGGATCTGCCGTTGGCGCTGCCCGGGGAGCACAATCGCCTGAACGCCGCCGCGGCGCTGGCGGCACTCGAGCTGGCCGGAGTCGAGCGCAGCGCCGCCGAGAGCGTAATCGTCGAGTACCACGGCGCGGGCCGGCGCTTCGAAGAGCGCGGCGAGGCGGCCGGGGTGAAGGTCTTCGACGACTATGGGCACCATCCCGCCGAGGTCGCGGCCACCCTGGCCGCTGCACGCGAGCGAGCGAGCGAGGGGCGCCTGGCGGTCATCTTTCAGCCGCACCTCTATTCGCGCACGCGCCACCTGGCTCGCGAGTTTGCCAGTTCGCTCGCCGCCGCCGACGCGGTCTGCGTCGCCGAGATCTACGCCGCCCGCGAGGATCCCGTGCCTGGAGTGAGCGGAAAGCTGGTTGTCGACGCCCTGGCCGAAGTCAGGCCGGGGATGCCGCTTGCCTGGACGCCGACGCTGGAGGACGGAGTCCGCTTCCTGGCCGGCTGGGTCAGAGCCGGCGACCTGGTCTTCACGATCGGCGCAGGCGATGTTGACCGGGCGGGCCCGCTGCTTTTGGAGGCGCTGGCATGAAGATCGAGCAGGGCGTCGCTCTCGGTCGGTACACGACCTTCGGTAGCGGAGGGCCGGCGCGGGGCTTCATGCGGGCGCGCAACGAGGAGGACGTCGCGCGGGCGCTCGCCTGGGCGGCCGAGCGCGATCTGCCCGTCCTTCCGCTCGGCTTCGGCTCCAACCTGCTTGTCGCGGACGACGGCGTAGAGGCGCTCGTGCTCAGGCTCGAGGGCGAGCTGGCCTCGGTCGAGATCGACGGCGAGACGATGATCGCCGGCGGAGGAGCGGCCGACGCGCTCTGCGCGCGCCTGGCGCAGACCGCAGGGCTCTCGGGGCTCGAGTTCGCGGCCTCGATTCCAGGCACGGTGGGCGGCGGCGTCTGCATGAACGCGGGCGCTTGGGGCAGCGACTTCGGCGCCGTACTCTCGCGGGCGCTGGTTGCAGAGCGCGAGGGATCGCACTGGCTCGAAAAAACTCAGCTCGGCCTGCGCTACCGAGGCTCCGCGCTCGGCCCCGGGCAGATCGTCGTCCGCGCCGAGCTCGGGCTCGAGCGGAGCTCCGCGAGGGAAATAGAAAGCGGCGTCCAGGCCAAGAAGGAGCAGCGGCGATCGAGCCAGCCTTCGGGCATCCGCACCTTCGGCAGCGTGTTCAAGAATCCCGAGCACGAGCTCGGCGCCGGGCGCATGATCGACGCCTGCGGGCTCAAGGGTGAACGAATCGGCGGAGCGAGAATCTCGCTCCAACACGCGAACTTCATCGAGAACTGCGGCGACGCGACAACGGCCGACGCGCTCGCACTGATCGAGCTGGCCCGCCGCCGCGCGCACGAGCAATTCAGCGTCCTGCTCGAGCCCGAGGTTCGGCTTGTGGGGGACATCTCGCTACCGCCTGTCGAGGCTGATAGCCCCGGGCACGAGTAGGAGCGACTCCGGCCGGCGCGAAATAGGCGCAGTGGCCAGCACAACCCGCAGGACGAGCGCGCGCGTTGTCGTGCCGATCAAGCGTCGTCGCAGGTCGCGCCGAGCGCTGACAAAGAGCATGCCGAGCGGGCGCACGATCGCGCTCCTGTTCGCCGCGCTGATGATTGTCGTCGGCTTGTACGCGGTCGCCCTGAAAAGCTCGCTTTTCGCGCTCGAGAAGGTTGAGATCAGGGGCGCCACTCCGGCCCTCTCGCGCCAGATAGACGCGGTCGTCAAGCCGCTGCGCGGGCGCAGCCTGGTCGGGCTGAACGGAGCCGGCGTGGAGCAGGCGATCTTGGCGATTCCGGAGGTCAAGACGGTGCGGGTCGATCGTGCGTTTCCCAACACGCTGCGCGTCGTAGTCTCCCGCGAGCACCCGGTCGCCGTGCTCCGCCGAGGCCGGGAGGCCTGGGTGATCGCCGCCAGCGGCAAGGTGGTGCGCCCGCTCCGGCGCGGTCGAGGACAGGATCTGGCTCGCGTCTGGGTGCCCGCTTCGGTGGCGGTGAGCATCGGCGATCCACTCGCCGATCGCGGCGTCAGAACTGCGATCGGCGTGCTCGCCACGCTCCAGCGCTCGAAGCACTCGATGAAGCCCACGAGCGTGCTCGTCCGCGGCGGCGATCTGACGCTCACACTCGTCTCGAGCACCGAGTTGCGCTTCGGCGACGCCTCGGAGGTGGCGCTGAAACTGGCCGTAGCCGAGAAGATCCTGCCCGATCTCGCGGCCCCTCCGGCCGGGTCGATCGCCTACCTCGATGTGAGCGTTCCCGATCGGGCGGTAGGTGGAACCGAGTTGAAGTCGAACCAGGGTCGTTAGGGTGGCAGCATTCCAACAGGCCAAATGGCGCGTTGACAGTCAAAGAAAGGGCGCGTACGCTGCCGATTCACGAGGGCTCGACGTACTACCGAGACCTCTTCTGAGCTAAGTTGCACTAGATGAAAGACCAATCCAACAGCTATCTCGCGGTGATCAAGGTCGTCGGTGTCGGCGGCGGCGGCTCGAATGCGGTCAACCGCATGGTCGACGCCCACATCTCCGGGGTCGAGTTCATCGTCGTGAACACTGACGCGCAGGCGCTTCTCATGTGCGACGCCGACATCAAGATTCACATCGGCGCCAAGGCGACGCGCGGGCTCGGAGCTGGCGCCAACCCAGAGGTCGGCAAGGCGGCCGCCGAAGAGAGTCGCGACGAGCTGAAGGAAGCGCTGAAGGGCGCCGACATGATTTTCGTAACGGCCGGTGAGGGCGGCGGCACGGGCACCGGCGCGGCTCCGATCGTGGCCGAGATCGCGACGGAGCTGGGCGCGCTCACTGTGGGCGTGGTCACCAAGCCGTTCAGCTTCGAGGGGCAAAAGCGGTCGAGCCAGGCGCTGCGCGGAATTGAAGACCTGCGCGACCGGGTCGACACGCTGATCGTGGTCGAGAACGACCGGCTGCTGGAGGTCGTAGAGAAGAAGACGACTGTCGTCGAGGCCTTCAAGATGGCCGACGACGTACTGCGTCAGGGTGTGCAGGGCATCACCGATCTGATCACGACGCCGGGCCTCGTCAACCTCGACTTCGCCGACGTGCGCACGATCATGCGCGACGCCGGTACCGCGGTCATGGGCATCGGGCTCGGCTCGGGCCCGAACCGCGCCGCCGAAGCGGCTCAGCTGGCCATCGCCTCGCCGCTTCTGGACGCTTCGATCGAGGGCGCGACCGGCGTTCTGCTGAACATCACCGGCGGCTCGGACATCGGCCTGTTCGAGGTGAACGAGGCCGCGGAGCTGGTGACGGCTGCGGCCGACCAGAGCGCCAACGTGATCTTCGGCGCCATCATCGACGAATCGCTCAAGGGCGACGTTCGCGTGACGGTGATCGCGACCGGCTTCGGCGCGGGCGGCGAGCACCGGCGCTGGCAGGCGACCCGAACCGGCGAGCGCGTACGCGAAAAGAAGGCGCCCGAGACGTTCGAGGTGCCCGAGGAGATCCTCGAGATTCCTTCCTTCCTGCGCGAAGACTGACGATCGCGCCGGTTTATCGGGTCTTTATTCGACCCGATTAGGCTTGCGGCTTATGCGCGGCAAGCCTCGATACTGGATTGCGGCGTCTCTGGTCGTCTTGGTCGGAGCAGGCACGGCGCTTGGTATCGATCTGAGCCGCGGCCGCGGCACACCGGCGACGATCCTCGTCAACCCGTCTCTCATCGCTCAGGGGTCGCGGTACGTGACCCTGTCGGACTCCACCAAGCTGGCCGCCAACGTGTTGCTCCCGACTTCCGCGAGCGAGCCCAATCATGGGCGTGTTCCGACGATTCTCCGGCTCACGCGCTACCCGCTCGGCTGGACCCTGTTGGACGATGGACTTCGCGATGCCGGGTTCGCGATCGTCAATATCAATGAGCGCGGAACGTCAGCCTCGCTCGGGCACTTGCAACAGAACGCGGACTCCTATGGGGCGGACAGCGGCGAGATCATCCGCTGGATCGTCGATCAACCGTGGTCGAACGGAAACGTCGCCACCTACGGCATCTCGAATGACGGCTCATTGGCGGCCTTGGCTTCCATTTATGGGGGGCACCATTTGGAAGCGGTAGCGCCACTGTTTGTCTCCACCGACGTCTACCGCGACGTCATATACCCCGGAGGCATCTTCAGCTATTGGTTCTCGAAAAAGTGGAGCGCTTTCGTTAGGGCGATTGATCTGCAGCAACCTCTCCGGTTCTCTCCGAGCGGGGTTGGAGCTCAGCAGGCGAACGCGCTTGCAAACCAGGCGATTCGCGATCACCTCGACAATCTCAACTGGTATGCGACGGTGAAGCGGATGCCGTTCCGGGACGACTGGAAGACGTTGATCCCGCCCGACATTCCGGCCCTGATCGACCGCTCGGGTGTTCCCGAATATGCGATCGACGGCTGGTGGGACAGCGCCTTCGCACGTGGAGCAATCGCGCAGTTCATCGCGGGTAAAGGCCTCGGCCAACTGATGATCGGGCCCTGGAATCACGGCGGCTCGCAGTCTCTGGATCCCTTGGATCCGGCGGTGGGAGATCCGGGACCGTTCTATCCCGAGTTCAAACGTCTCGTCACCTGGCTCAAAGCGCGTGTTACTTCGACGCCCGAATCGGGCCGGCGCCAGATTCGGTACTACGTGATCGGGGAAGGTAGGTGGCGGACGACCAGCACCTGGCCGCCGCCGGGGGCTTCGATGGTCAAGTACAGCCTCGCGGCCGGCCGACGGCTTGCGAAGCCAACTCGAGCGATTCAGACGGGTGCCGATCGCTACCCGGTCTGGTTCGGCGCGTCGAGCGGCGACGGGAGCCGCTGGCATACCGGAATGGGCGGTCTTCAGATCTCCCTTTCCGACCGCCGCGCGCAAGACAAGCGGTTACTCACCTATACGTCGGCTCGGCTCGCCAAGGCGACGCTGATCACCGGCACGCCGTCGGTATCACTCCGCTTCTCCTCGACGTCGAAGGACGCCGCGGTCTTCGTCTACCTCGAGGCGATAGCGCCCGGAGGGAGAGTGGCGTATCTGACCGAAGGCGAGCTTCGGGCGTCGGACCGTGAGGTCAGCGGTTTCGATGCGCTCGGCCCGGTACATCCCTTCACGCGCGCGGCTGCTCGCCCGCTCGGCGCTGCTCCGGTCGATCTCGAGATCGGTCTGCTCCCGATCGCCGCCCGGGTGCCCGCCGGCTACCGGCTGCGGATCGCAATCGCCGGCGCCGATGCGGGTTCCTTCGAGCGCGTTCCGGCGCATGGCCCGGCAACCTTCGCGATCGGACGCGGCGGAAACGGAGGATCGTTCCTCTCACTTCCGGTCATGGCGCGCTAGCGGCGCGCTTTCTGGTTTCCGGCAAGCCACGGACTAGCTAAGCCCGATCAAGCAACCGGTCGCTCGGGCGGATAGCATCGGCCGGGCATGCCGGGGCTCAAGCGAACGCCGCTATTCGATCGCCATATCGCCCTGGGGGCCCGCATGGTCCCGTTCGCAGGTTATGAGATGCCGGTCTTCTACGAGGGCGTCATCAGTGAGCACAAGGCGGTGCGAACTGACAGCGGCGCCTTCGACGCCTCGCACATGGGCGTGCTCGAGATCGCCGGCCCAGGAACGCACCAGGGTCTTCAGCAACTGCTCTCGAACGATCTCGATCGGATCGGCGCCGGCGAGGCTCAGTATGAGCTGATGACCAACGAGCAAGGCGGCATCGTCGACGACCTGATCGTCTATCGCCGCGACGAGGAGAGCTACCTGGTGATCGTGAACGCGTCCAATCGCGAGACCGACGTGAGCTGGCTGACGGAGCGACTGCCGCAAGGCGTCGATTTCCGCGACGTCTCGGACGATCGTGCGCTGATCGCGGTTCAGGGCCCGGGAGCGCTCAAGCGACTGGGGCTCGAGCCGGCTCGCTCCTTCACCTTCGCCGAGATCGAGCTGTTCGGAGTTCCCTGCATCTGCGCGCGCACGGGCTACACGGGAGAGGCCGGCTGCGAGCTGGTCTGCGCCGCGGACAGCGCCGTCAAGCTCTGGGACGCGATTCTCGCCGCCGGCGTCGCACCATGCGGTCTCGGCGCCCGGGACACCCTTCGGCTCGAGGCTTGCCTGCCGCTGCACGGACAGGACATCACGCCCGAGACCGACCCGATCTCGGCCGGGCTGGGCTGGGCGGTCGCGCTGGGCAAAGAATTCACCGGGATCGAGCGCCTGCGCCAGATCGCCGCCGAGGGGCCGAGCAAGCGACTGGTTCCCTTCGTGATGGACCAGCCCGGGATCCCGCGCCAGGGCATGTCGATCGTCCCCTATGGTGAGGTCACCTCGGGCTCGCACTCGCCGATGCTCGACATCGGCATCGGCATGGGCTACGTGGAGTCGAAGAAGGGCGAGCCGGGGTCGATGCTGACGATCGACGTGCGCGGACGGCCGCTGTGGGCAGTGGTTGTCACGAAGCCCGTCTACACGAGTTCCAGGAAATACACAGACAGAAAAGGAGAGTGGTGAGTCGTGGCCGCTGCAGAGAACTACCCGGCCGATTTGAAGTACCACAGCGAGCACGACTGGGCTCGCATCGAGGGTGCCGAGGCCGTGTTCGGGATCACCTGGAAGGCGCAGGACATGCTCGGCGAGCTCGTCTTCTTTCAGCCGCCGGTCGTGGGAGCGACCGTTACCAAGGACGGTGCCTACGGCGAGATCGAGTCGGTCAAGGCCGTCTCCGACTTGGTCGCTCCGCTCTCCGGCAAGGTCATTCAGGTCAACGACAAGCTGCAGTCCACGCCCGAGACGATCAACGACGATCCCTACGGTGAGGGCTGGCTCGTTCGCATCGAGCTCGCCGATCCGGCCGAGGCCGACGCACTGCTCGATGTCGAGGCCTACAAGCAGCTCTTGGTCGAGGAATAAAGCGGCGTGGGAACCGGCTACCTGGCACTGACCGACGCCGACAGGGAGGCGATGCTCGCCGCTATCGGGGTTGCTTCGATCGAGGAGTTGTTTGCCGACGTTCCCGAGCAGGTGCGGCTGAAGCGCGAGCTGGAGCTGCCGCCGCCCGCCTCGGAGCTCGAGGTCGAGCGCGAGTTGAGCGAGCTGGCCGGGCGCAACGTATCGAGCGGGCGCGAGCTCTCCTTTCTCGGCGCCGGCGTCTACGACCACTACGTGCCGGCGATCGTCGAGGCGATCGTCTCGCGACCGGAGTTCCTGACCGCCTACACGCCCTACCAGCCCGAGCTGAGTCAGGGAGTGCTGCAGGCCATCTTCGAGTACCAGACGGTGATCTGCGAGCTGACCGGGATGGAGGTCTCGAACGCCTCGGGCTACGACGGCGCCACGGTCGCCGCCGACGCCTGCTTCATGGCCGCCCACGCAACCGGCCGCAAGAAGATCGCCATCGCCGAGACGGTGGGTCCACAGGTGAGACAGGTCGTGAAGACATATGCGCCCGGCTTCGGGCTGGAGATAGTCGAGATACCGCACTCCGGCGGAGTCACCGACCCCGAAGCGCTTCTGGCCGCTTCCCGTGGCGCGGCCGCCGCGATCTTCCAGCAGCCGAACTTCTTCGGTTGCCTGGAGCCCGCGCCCGACCTGGCTCGCGCGGCATCCGAGGCGGGCGCGCTGGCGGTGGCGCACGTCGATCCGCTCTCGCTCGGCGTGCTCGAGGCGCCCGGCGCCTACGGCTGTCAGATCGCGATCGGCGAGGGCCAGGCCGCCGGCAACCGGCTCTCCTTCGGCGGTCCGCACTTCGGCTTCTTGGCGGCGAAGAAAGAGCTGATCCGGCGCATGCCCGGCCGCATCACGGGCCAGACGGTCGATCGAAGCGGCCGCCGCGGTTTCGTTCTCACCTTCCAGACGCGCGAGCAGCACATCCGCCGCGAGAAGGCGACCTCGAACATCACCACCAACCAGTCGCTCTGCGCGCTGGCCGGGCTCGTCTACCTCTCCTGGCTCGGCCCGAAGGGCCTGCGCGAGCTGGGGGAGACCTGTCTGGGCCTGGCCGAGCTGGCGAGGCAGACGCTGCCTGTGGAGGAAGCCTTCGCGGCTCCGAGCTTCAAGGAGATCGCCGTGCGCCTTGGCCGCCCGGCGGAAGACGTGGTACGAGAGGCGAAGAAGCTAGGCGTCAATCCCGGTTACCCGTTGGGACGTGACTACCCGGGGCTGGAAGACGTTCTTCTGATTGCCCTAACCGAGAAGCGCTCGCCCGCGGACGTCGCGCGGCTGGCCGAGGTGCTGGGGGAGGTGCTGGCATGAGCAAGTGGGGCGAGTTGCCGCTGATCTTCGAGCGCTCGAAGGCGGGGCGTTGCGCGTGCTCGCTGCCGCGCTACGAGTTGCCCGAGGCGGAGCTCCCAGCCGAGCTGGCGCGCTCCCAGGCGCCGCGCCTGCCCGAGTTGGCCGAGCCCGATCTGGCCCGGCACTTCTCCGCGCTCGCCGATCGGAACTTCGGCATCGACTCCGGCTTCTATCCGCTCGGCTCCTGCACGATGAAGTACAACCCGCGCCTGAACGAGCGCCTGGCCGCGCTTCCCGGCTTCGCCGATCTGCATCCCCATCAAATACCCGAGGATGCCCAGGGCGCGCTCGAGCTTTGCTTTCGCCTACAGGAGGCGCTGGCGGAGATCTCCGGGCTCGATGCCGTCTCGCTGCAGCCGGCGGCCGGCTCGCAGGGCGAGCTGACCGGACTGATGCTGGTGCGCGCCTACTTCGCCGACAGAGGCGAGCTGGGCGAGCGGCGCAAGGTAGTCGTCCCCGACACCGCGCACGGCACGAACCCGGCAAGCGTGACCATGGCCGGCTTCGAGCTGCAGCCGGTCAAGACCGACGCGCGCGGCAACCTCGACCTCGACGACCTGCGCCGGGTCGTCGGTCCGGACACAGCGGCGCTGATGCTGACCAACCCCTCGACGCTCGGACTGTTCGAGGAGAACATCACCGAGGTGGCGCGCATCTTCCACGACGCCGGGGCGCTGCTCTACTACGACGGCGCCAACCTGAACGCCGTCTGCGGCGTCTCGCGCCCGGGCGACATGGGCTTCGACGTCGTCCACTTCAACCTGCACAAGACCTTCTCGACCCCGCACGGCGGCGGCGGTCCGGGCGCCGGACCGGTGGCGGTGCGCCGCGAGCTCGAGCCCTTCCTTCCCGTGCCGCGGATCGTTCGCCGCGAAGACGGTTCCTTCGCGCTCGACTCCGAGCAGGCTAAGTCGATCGGACGCGTGCGCGGCTTCCTCGGCCCCTTCGGCGTGTTCGTTAAGGCCTACGCCTTCATCCGTGTCTACGGCCCCGCACTGCGCGAGATGTCGGAAGCGGCCGTGCTCAACGCCAACTACCTGCTGAGCCGGCTGAAGGACGTCTACGAGCTGCGCTACGACCGCCTCTGCATGCACGAGTTCGTGCTCTCGGCCTGCGCGCTCAAGCGCGAGCACGGGATCTCGGCGCTGGATGTGGCCAAGCGGTTGATGGACTTCGGTATCCATCCGCCCACGGTCTATTTCCCGCTGGTCGTGCCCGAGGCTCTGATGATCGAACCAACGGAAAGCGAGTCTCTGGAAACCCTTGATGCCTTCGTCGAGGCGATGCTCCAGATCGCCGCCGAGGCGGCCGAGAACCCGGAGCTGCTGCACGAGGCGCCGCACGATCGACCGGTCGAGCGCCTGGACGAGGCCGCCGCGGTCAAGCGCGCTATCGTGCGCTACGAGTTCGGCGAGAGCGCACCCGCGTTCCGTCAGCCGTCAGCCGGCACTTGAGTCCTGCCGCCCGAGCGACGATACTCGGCCTACCGGAGCTATCGGAAGAGGGGTGTCGCCGTGTCTGAGCCAGGCATGAAAACCTGCCCGGAGTGCGCAGAGGAGATCAAGCTCGAAGCCAAGGTCTGCCGCTATTGCGGAACGACCTTCTCGCTCATGCAGGTCGGCTATTGCACGAACTGCCACAAGGTCAGAGCTACTAGCCAGCTGGGCGTCTGCGTCATCTGCAGTTCGCCGCTGATCGATGTGCGCCTGGAGAGCGAGGAGATCTCCGGACCGACAGTCGGCGCCAAGAAAATCGAATCCTCGACGGCGCCGGTAAGCGCGTCGGCATTCGTTCCGGTCGTAGTGCCTGAGAGCACCACCGCCGGCACGGAGGAAGATGGGCTGAAAGAGGAAGAGGAGCCCGAGGAAGACGAGCCGGAAGAAGAGGAGCCGGAAGAGGAAGACGAGTTTGCTTCGGCGCCGGTGGCTTTCATCGAACCCAAGTCCGATCTCACGCCTGCTCCGCCACCGCCGGGGCTTCCGCCCGGCGTTGCCTGGACAAAGCCGGCTTTCTCGGTTGAGCCACCCGCCAAAGAGGAGGAGCCTGTCGCTGCCGAAGAGGCGCCCGTTGACGAGGAGCCTGCTGCCGAGCCTCCCGAAGAAGCAGCGCCTGAAGAAGAGGCGCCGCAACCGCCGCCGGCAGCAGAGCCGCGCCCGAACGACGTGGCCGAGCGACTGGCCGCCTTTGGCAGGCGCGCGACTCCCATTCCATCTCCGACGCCTCCGCCGGTCGCCGCGCCCGGACCGCCTGTGGCTCCGCCGCCCGGTCCGCCGGCCACGACACCACCGGTGATTACGCCAAGTACACCCATTTCCTCGGTTGCGGCGGAACAAGCGGCGAGAGCCGCCGTTCCGGCCTCTCCGTCCCGGGTCGATCTTCGTCCCGAGGCGAAGGAGGAAGCCAAGCAGGCAGAACCCGTCGAGGCGGAGGCGCCGGTCGCAGTCTCCGGACAGCGTCTGGGGATCGTCCCTTCGCTGGCGCACCGCGTCGCTCATCCGCTCTTCCAGCTCGCGGCGATCGCCGTGATCGTCGTCTGGTTGCTCGAGTTCTACTGGGATAGGAGCCTGCGCGGAACCAGCGCCGCGGGCTCGGGCTTCCTGTCGCACTCCGTAATAGCGACGTACGGAAGCGGCCAGGTGCTTCTGATCGCGGTGCAGGTCGCCATCGTGGCGGCCCTCTGCGGCCTGCTCGCACCGACGAGGCTGCTGCCCAAGGGCTGGTTCCGTAGCCGCAAGGTAAACGAGGAATTCGCCAAGGAGCTACAGGCGAAGCTCGGCGTGAAGATGATCTACCGGCAGAAGTGGTACCTGCAGAAGATGATCTGCGCCTTTGCCATCTGGGCGATCGCGCTCGCCTTCTTCGTCCAGGGGATCACCGGTAAGGCCAGCGTCGAGCTGAAGATCGGCGGCTACGTGACCGCGGTCGCCCTGATCACAGGCTTTGTCTGTTCGGCGGTGTTGATGACCAGGCGGACGCCACTCGTTGCCGTCGATGCCGAAGGACGGATCGGGAGCTCGAGCTAGCTCACGTCGCGGCGACTCAGCAGTACGACCGCGGCGATCGTGAAGAGCGCCATCCAGCCGCCGAGGGCGGCTATGCCGCTGCCGGTGCTGAGCAGGTCGGCCGAGTTGCGGCTGCCATTGGTCAGGATCGCGCCCGTTGCCTGGAACGGGAAGAAGCGCCCGGCGTTCGAGTTGATCGCATTCGAGTGGAGGATCGCGATGATCAGCCCTTCGGCGATGAAGAGCCAGGCGAAGCTGGCCACGACGGCGCCAATCTGATTTCGAAGGACGATGCCGATGCCGCTGCCGAGCGCGCCCCAGAGAGCCGCGGCGATCAGGATCCGTCCGATGAACCCGGCGGCGGGCCCGGCATGAATCGCGAAGTCGACTCCTTTTGCCGGTAACGCGATCGCGAGCTCGAGCGCCACGAGCCCTTCGGCGAGCCCGACGAGTGCGACGGCGAAGAACATGCCGGCGAGCGCCTTCGCAATCACTATCGAGCTGCGCGAGGGGGTCGCAAGGAGCGTAGGCGTGATCGTGCCGTGACGGAACTCGCCCGTCGAGACGATCAAGCCCATGATCAGGGCGATGAAAATGCCGAGCGAGCCGATCCCGAGCAGGTCGAGCTGGTCTTTCGCGCTGGAGATGTTGTGTTTTTGGCTCCCGATGACGCCGGCGACGACGATCAGCGTCATTAGCGCAGAGAGTGCGACGAGCAGCCAGAAGAGCGTACGTGTGGTGCGGAGCTTCAGCCATTCGGAGGAAAGCGCGGCGATCACTTCTTCTCCTCGGAGGTGAGATCGAGGAAGACATCCTCGAGCTGGGTTGCGAGAGGGGTCAGCTCGTGCAATACGAGCGAGCTGGCGGCGGCGATCTCTCCCACCTGGGCGCTGGTGGCGCCGGCGACGAGCAGCGCCTCGCCATCCCCGGTCACCACGAAGCCGGCCTTGGCGAGCTTTTTCTCGAGCGCCTTGGCTTGCGGGCTCGCGACCCGTACGCGCCCGTCTTTGCCGCGCTTGAGCTCCTCGACGCTACCGTGGGCGACCAGCTTGCCCTTGTTGATGATCACTACCTCGTCGACGGTTTGCTCGACCTCGGACAGCACATGGCTGGAGACGAGCACGGCTCGGCCCTCGGCGGCGAGCGAGCGCAAGAAGTCGCGCAGCCAGCGGATCCCTTCCGGGTCGAGTCCGTTTGCGGGCTCGTCCAGGATCAGCACGCCCGGGTCGCCGAGCAGCGCCGAGGCCAGCGCCAGGCGCTGGCGCATCCCGAGCGAGTAGCCGCCGACGCGCTTCTTCGCCGCTCCTTCGAGCCCGACCGTGGCCAGCACCTCGTCTACGCGCTTTGCGGGCGCGTGACCGGCGCGAGCGAGCACACGCAAGTGATTGCGAGCCTTGCGGCCAGGGTGAAAGCCCGAAGCCTCGAGCACGGCGCCGACCTGGCAGAAGGGGCGCTCGAGCTGCGAGTAGCGCTTGCCGAGAATCGTCGCTTGGCCCGAGTTGGCGTGCACCAGCCCGAGCAGGATGCGCAGCGTGGTCGTCTTGCCGGCGCCGTTCGGACCGAGGAAGCCGACCACCCGGCCTGGCTCGACAGTGAACGAAAGCCCGTCCACGGCTTGTGTCTTGCCGTAGCGTTTGCGCAGGTCTTCGACGACGATCACGGGCTTACTCTCTCACAACGTTCGCGTTCGCGGCGATACGGCCGTCCGGTCTCTTCAGGTACGGCTAGCCGTACCGGCCGTTCCTGCGAGCTGTCCGCAGGCGGCGTCGATCTCGCGGCCGCGCGCGACGCGCACGGTCGCCTCTAGCCCCGATTTGGCCAGCGCCTGGCGGAAGGAGTAGATGACCGCGCGTGATGAGCCGCGGAAGGCGCCGCGGCCAGCGCCCGTCTCGTTGTAGGGGATCAGATTGAGCTTGAAGCGCCCCGGGTCGAGCAGGCGCACGAGCGCGCGAGCCTGCTCGGGACGGTCGTTGACGCCCGCCAGCATCAGGTATTCGACCAGCACCTTGCGCCGGCGCAGGGCGTAGAAGCGCTCGCAGGCGGCGATCACCTCGGCGATCGGAAAGCGCGCAGTGACCGGCATCAGCGTTCTTCGCAGCTCGTCGTCGGGGGCGTGCAGCGAGAGCGCCAGGCGCACGGGCAGCCCCTCCGTGGCCAGCTTGTCGATTCCAGGCACCCAGCCGGCCGTCGAGACCGACGTGTGGCGATGCCCGATTCCCAGGTCGGGAAGTGCACGGACGGCCGTTAGAACGGCTGTGAGGTTCATCAGCGGCTCGCCCATGCCCATCAACGCGCCGTGATTGACCTGATCGACCTGGCGGAAGTGGAGCGCCTGGTCGAAGATCTCCCAGGCAGTCAGGTCACGCTTGAAGCCCATCTGTCCGCTGGCGCAGAAGGCGCACTGGAGCGGGCAGCCCGACTGGGTCGAGATGCAGACGGAGCGGCGACCGTCGCGGTAGCGCATCAGCACGGACTCGATGGGGTGGCCGTCGAAGGTGCGGAAGAGCGCCTTGACCGTGCCGTCACTTGCCTCGAGTTGCTGCTCGAGCGACAGCGTCGAGAACGGGACGCGCCCGGCCAGCTCCGTGCGCAGGCTCTTCGGCAGCGAGCTCATCTCCTCGTAAGAGCCCGCTCCGGCGCAGGCGTGCTCCCACACCTGTCTGGCGCGGTAGGAGGGCTGGCCCAGCTCGGCCAGCGTTCGCTCGAGTAGCTCGCGGTCCATCAAGGCAACGGTAGCCGCCCGTACGTGTGTACGGGCGGCTATGCCGTTATTCGTACTGGAGAGCTTCGAGCACGTTCAGCCGTGCTGCACGCCTGGCGGGGAAGATCGCCGCAACAATGCCGACTATCACGGCTGCGATCGCGAAAACGGCAAGCGGATAACCGGTCAGCACGAAGTTGATGTACGGGAGGCGATCGGGAACCGAGAAGCTCAGGCTCTGGACGCGCTCCACCAGGAGCGCGCCGAAGACCATCCCGAGCACGATCCCGAGCGTACCTCCGATGAGAGCTGTGATCACGGCCTCGTGCCGGATCATCCGCCGCGCCTGGCGCCTGGTGGTTCCGATCGCGCGCAGCATGCCGAGCTCGCGCGTTCGCTCGAACACCGTCAGCACCAGCGTGTTGACGATTCCAAAGAAGCTGATCACGATCGAGAAGGCAAGTAGCACGTAGAGGATCGTCAGCGCCTGATTGATCGCGGAGATGAAAGCGTCGACGAATTGCTGCTTGGTTTCCGCCTTGGCGTTCGGGAACTTCGCCAGCGCCTTGTCCAGCGCTTTTGTGTTGGCCGAGGTCTGACCACCCCGCATCTTGACCAGCGTGAACTCGTTGAGCGGGTTCTGGAAGACCGAGTCGAAACGCTGGGCCGAGATCGTCACATCGCCGAGCGGCGAGCCGCCCGTGGGCGGCTTGAAGATGCCCGCGACCTCCAGCGCCAGACGCCGACCCGTCGGAGTGACGATGCTTAGCGCTGAATGAAGCGCCAGGTGATGCGACTTGGCGAAGCTGTCGCTCACAATCGCGCCACTCGATCCCAGCGATTCGAGCGTCCGCTGAGAGCCGTTCTTCCACTTGAGCGTGAAGAGCTGGGAGGCGTTGCCTTCGACGGCCGTCACCTGAGACGTCTTCTTGTAGACGAGAGCGCTTCCGAGTCTGACGCTGGCGATCGCTTCGATACCCGGTGTCTTGGCGACCGCCTTCTCGGCGGAGATGGGGATCGGGCTGAAACTATTCGCGGAGGTGATCGCGTAATCGCCCGTGAAAATCGAGTCGACCGCTCCCTTGAACGAGGTGGTCAGGCTGGTGGCGAAAACGGATACGAGCGTCACCAAGGCAAGGCCGATCATGAGAGCGGCCGCGGTCGAAGCAGTCCTTTCGCGGCCGCGGATCGCGTTGCGCAGGGCGAGCGAGGTCATGATCTTGTCGGGCGCCACGCCGGGGAACTCGGTCGCGTTCCCTGCCGCGCGCTTTATTGCCCAGATCAGAATCGAGATCGGCCAAACGAGCACCGACAGCGCCATGACTGCAGCGGTTCCGATCGGGCTGACAAACCGTGCCAACGGTCCGACGAAGCGTGCTGAGACCAGCGCGACGCCGATGAAGACCAGCAGCGCTCCGACGCCGACCGCGGACAGGATCTGCTTGGTCGTGAGGCCGTTGGCGAAGAGTCCGTAGAGGAGCGAGATAAACCCGAGAGCGATCAGGACGAGCGAACCGGCGGTACGGAAGCGACGGAAGCGCGAGGGTGGGAGCGTGGCGCCTTCGCGAACGGCGGCGATCGGTTGCACTCTGGTGGCGCGAAGCGCGGGGCGGATGCTGGCGATGAGGGTGACGATGATCCCGACGATCAGAGAGACCCAGATGGTGCGGGGCAAAATCACCATCGCGTTCGCGGGCAGCTCGAGTCCGGCCTTTCCGAACACCCACATCAGGAACCTGGCCAGGCCGAACCCGAGCGAGAGGCCGATGACCGACGCGACAGCACCAACGATCAGCGACTCGCCGATAATCGAGCCGAGCACTTGGCTGCGAGACGCTCCCAGCGTACGCAGCGTGGCGAACTCGCGTGTTCGCTGTGCGATCGTGATCGAGAGCGAGTTCACGATCACAAAAATGCCGACGAAGAGAGCGATCCCCGCAAAAGCGAGCAGGAAGTCCCGGATGATCGAGATACCGGCCGATGTATCAGACGTCTGTTTGGCCGCTTCGGCCTGGCCGGTCTTCACGGTTACGGACGTCGGTAGGGCGGTCCGTAACTCTTTGGCGAGCCGATCCGGCGAGACGCCAGGCTTCGCCGCCGCCTGGATGTAGTCGAGCTTCCCGACCTTGTCGAAAACCTTCTGCGCGGTCCTAAGGTCGAAGCCCGCCAGGGTGGCGCCTAGGATTCCGTTGGAAGTTCCGAACCTGACGATTCCTGACAGGCGCATTTTCTGCTCTGGCCCCGCGCCTAGGATCCCGATCACGTCGCCCGCCTTGTAGCCGCCCTTCTTGGCCGCGCCTTGGTCGATGACGACCTGGTTCGAGCCCGGCCAGGAGCCGGAGACGAGAGTCAGCGTATTGAACTGTGAGATCCTCGGATTGACGCTGAAACCGAGATTCGGAGCGCCGCCGTTGGCTATGACCTTGCCGTTCTTGCCGATGATCGACACCGGAAAGCTCTGCACGCCGCCGTCGGCGACCAGGACGTCCTTGGTGGCTCGGACCTGTGCCAGCAACGACTCCGGAATGCTCGGCGGTAGCGAGTTCTGGTTCGCTTTGAGAGGCGTGCGCGCGGCGACAAAAGCGTCCGTCCCCTTGTAGATCTGCTTGTAAAGGCTGTCGAAGGAGCCGTTGATGGTGTCGGTGAGCACATAGGTGCCGCTGATCATGGCGACGCCGAGCACGATCGCCATCGCGGTTAGCGCGCTCCGCAGCTTGCGCCCGAGTAGTCCCTTCAGCGCGACCTTGATCATCTGCTGAGCTCGTTCATTGCGGCCAGCACCGCGCTCGGATCGGAGCGCGGCATCTCGCGCTCGATCGAGCCGTCGGCGAGGAACAGGACGCGATCGGCGATCGCCGCTGCGCGGGCGTCGTGAGTGACCATCACGGTTGTCTGACCGTACGTCTCGACCATGTCCTCGAGCAGCTGGAGAATCTCTCCGCTGGTGCGCGAATCGAGGTTGCCGGTCGGCTCGTCCGCGAACATCACGGTCGGGCGCAGCACGAGCGCGCGAGCGATCGCCACGCGCTGCTGCTCGCCACCCGAAAGCTCCGACGGGCGATGCTTACGCCGGTTGCCGAGGCCGACCTTGTTCGTGATCTCGTCGAGCCAGTCTCTGTCGATGTCGCGGCCGCCCACCTCGAGCGGTAGGAGGATGTTCTCCTCGGCGGTCAACATCGGCAGCAGGTTGAAGAACTGGAAGATGAAGCCGACGTGCTTGCGACGCAGGCGCGTGAGCTCGCTGTCGGAGAGCGTCGTGATCTCGGTACCGGCGATCTCGACCGTGCCCGAAGTGGGCTGATCGAGGCCGGCGAGAATGTGCATGAGCGTCGACTTACCGGAGCCCGAAGGGCCCATGACGGCGGTGAGGTGTCCGTTCGGGACGTCCACAGAGACGCCGCAAAGAGCGTTCACCGCGGTGTCGCCCTCGCCATAGGTGCGCCGGAGGTCGACCGCGTGAACGGCGACACCGTCGAGTACTGCGCTCTGGTTCGCAGATTTCTTCGTATCTCTCGTGCTCATACGTCCCTCCTGGATGCGTAGCGGCGGCGCCGTCGGCTCGGCGTCGAAACGATAGTAACCGGATCTATATGAGTGCTCGTCATCGGACTTGTTACGGATATGTACGGATTTCGAGTCGACTCGAATGAGACTGAAGATTGACGCGACGCGAAGGTCAAGGTACTCCAACCAATACATGTGGCGAGTGGTCCTCTATTCATATTGCGGCGCCTCCAGAACGTTCAGCCGCGAGGCGCGGCGGGCGGGCAGGATGGCGGCCAGCATTCCGGCCACGACCGTCGCCGGCGAAATGGTGATGCTCTGTGTCGGATCATCCTGCGCGGACACTCGCGGCTCGGATTCGATCTGTGTCTGCATTGTCTGAGCTTTTCTCCGTTCGCTTTGTCGCTAGCCGAAGCCTTGCCCTCTCGCTCGAGTGCCGTAAGGGGGTAGACCTGACTGTTGGGGTGCGGGCAGCCCCACTTCCTCGCGCGGCGAAGCCGAGCTCGGGCCGCTAGAGCCGGACGAGAAGAGCTGAGCCGGCGCGGCGCTAGGTGCCGGCTTCGCCGGACGGCGTCTCGGGCGCACCGCGCACGAGCGAGACGACGATCGCAACGACCAGTACGGAGATGACGAGCAGTAGCGAGAGGAAGACGGGAATGTGCACGACCTCACTCAGCGCCATCTTGATTCCGATCAGCACGAGCACGGCCGCGAGCCCGTCGTCGAGATAGGTGAAGCGGGCGATCAAGCCGAGCAGGACGAAGTAGAGAGACCCCAGCCCGAGCAGCGACATCGCGTTGGCGGCGAAGACCACGAAGGTGACGCGGGTGATCGCGAAGATCGCCGGGATCGAGTCGATCGCGAAGGCGACGTCGAAGGCGGCCACCAGCACGAGCGCGGCCAGGAGCGGCGTTCCTCGGCGGCGGCCGTCCTCCCGTGCAAGCAGGCGATCGCCGTGGAAGCGGCTGGTCATCGGAACGATCCGCCGGACGACGCGCAGGAGCGGGTTTCGCTCGGGATCGATCTCGACGTCGTCCTGGCGCCACATGCGAACGCCGGTGATGATCAGCAGAGCGCCGAAGACGTAGATCGTGGCCTGGAAGGCATTGAGCAGGGCCGCGCCGGCGACGATGAAGGCGGCGCGCAGGAAGAGGGCTCCGACGATGCCCCAGAAGAGCACCCGTCGCTGATTCAGCTTTGGAATCGAGAAGTAGCTGAAGATCAGAGCGAAGACGAAGAGGTTGTCGGTCGAAAGGCTCTTCTCGATCAGGAAGCCCGTCAGGTACTCCTGAACGGTCGTCCCGTCGGTCAGGGCGAGGAGCGGCAGCGCCAAGAGCACGCCGAACGCCGTCCAGCCGATGCTCCACCAGGCTGCGCGTCGAAGTGAGATCTCGCCGCCGCCGCGGTTGAAGAGGGCGAGATCGAATGCAAAGAGCGCCGCCACGAGCGTGCAGAAGCCAAGCCAGATCCAGACGTTCACGTCTCGTATCTTCTAGGAAGCCGCCGCTGCCTGGGAACGGCACGACCGAGCCGCCGCCGATTCCCCCGAAATGAATCGAGATGCAAAAGCTCGCCGCGGTCGAAACGGGGCAGAGGCGGGGGCGGGAGCCGCGCGGCACTAGCTCAGTTTTGGGCTCCTGTCAAGGCTTGCGGAGCAGGCATGAGGTGCGCACAATCGATGTATGCACAAGCAACTCCGCGAGCCCATCGGCCTGCCTCTACGACCGCAGGATGAGACGGAGTGCCGCCGCTGCGAGGTGCACTGCGACAAGATCGTTTACCCCGGTGCCTGTGTCGAGCGCTCTTGCCCATTTCTTTACGCCTACGAAGCCTTCGGGCACACCTATGTGGGCTGCATGCAGAAGATCTACGGAGTCGAGATCGACCTCGAGTTGTTGCGGCTCGCCGAGGAGGGCAAGGGCTTCGGTGCGATCAAGGCCAAGCGCGAGCCGCTTCCGATGTGCCGGGCCGCGGTGGATGCCTGTTATGGGCACCGGCGCGACAAGCTCGGCTGTCGCAATCCGGAGTTTCACGAGCTGCCCGTGGGCGAGCCGACCTTCCGGGTAATCGCTCGTGTTCGCCAGGCTTGAGTGATCTATCCAAGAGCTGGCCGAAACGTAAGGGCGGCGTCCCGATAGCCGGAGGTATATCGTTGCCGGCGTGAGTAGCCCAGACCGGCTCGAGCGATACGCCCAACTCGCCGTCGAAGTCGGTGCGAACGTCCAGCCCGGCCAGTTCCTGTTGGTACAGGCCTATCCCGAGCAGGCCGATCTGGCGCGAGCGATCGCAGCCCATGCCTACAAGGTCGGAGCGCGTTTCGTGGATCTCAACTACGGCGACCAGCGCGTGCGCCGCTCGCTGATCGAGAGTGGCTCGGAGGAGATGCTTTCCTGGTCGCCGCCCTGGCTCGTCGATCGGCTCGAGTTCGCCACCGCCGAGCGAGCGGCGAAGATCAACTTCTCGGGCGACCCGGAGCCGGGCCTGCTGGCCGATCTCGACCCGGGCAGGGTCGCGGACTCCAGACAGCGCAAGCTGGTCGAGGCCTCGCTCAAGCAACACGTCGAGGAGCGAGTCGCCTGGTCGCTGATCGGCGCCCCGACCGCGGCCTGGGCCAAGGCGGTATTCGGCGAGCCGGACATCGAGCGCCTCTGGCAGGCGATCGAGCATGCGGTCCGGCTGGACGAGCCCGATCCGGTGGCCGCCTGGCGCGAGCACATCGATCGGCTCTCGAAGCGGGCACAGATCCTCAACCGACGCCGCTTCGACTCGATTCACTTCCGCGGTCCGGGCACCGACCTGACGGTCGGACTCCTGCCCGATTCCTACTGGCACGCGGCCGACAGTGAGACGGTCTGGGGGCAGAAGTTCGTGCCCAACCTGCCCACGGAAGAGGTGTTTGCGACTCCCGATCGGCTCCGCGCCGAAGGCACTGTGCGCTCGACCCGTCCGCTCGCGCTGGAAGGCACGATCGCGCGCGATCTGGAGCTGCGCTTCGAAGGAGGCCGCATCGTCGACGTCTCGGCCTCCAGCGGCGCCGAGGCCGTGCGCGCGCAAACTCTCCTCGACGAGAACGCCTGCCGTTTGGGCGAGGTCTCGATCGTTGACAGCTCCTCGCGCGTCGGCGACCTCGACATCGTTTTCTTCAACACGCTCTTCGACGAGAACGCGGCCTGTCACATCGCCTACGGGCGCGGCTATCCCGCCGGCATCGAAGGCGGGACGGAACTCTCGGCCGAGGAGCTCCTAAAACACGGAGTCAACGCCTCGGTGATTCACACCGATCTGATGATCGGCGGCTCCGACGTAGACGTGGACGGGCTGACCAAGGACGGCGAGGCGGTGCCCGTCCTGCGCGAAAACACCTGGGTGCTCGAGTAAGCCGGGAAGAACCTGGCGATTCTTCCCGGGGGTGATCTGAGCTAAGTCTTCGCGCCTTCGGCGCTCTGGCTTTCTGTTCGTACAGGCGCGGCGAGATGGGTTCGGGTTGCTTTACGGGTTCGGGTTGTGTTGAGGGACGCTGGACTTCTCTTTTCGCCCGCCACCGAGCCACCCGCCCGCGGGGTGGTTTCAAGGTACCGACGCGGAAGCGCGAGTATCGCCCCTGATCGTGCCGATTGTGCGCCGAGACTAAGACCGGCAGAGCTCAGCCGAGCAGCGAGTCGTAGATCTCGAGGTGGCTTGCGGCCGCCGCATCCCAGGTGAGCGTCTCGCGCGCGGCCAGCGCGCCGGCCCGGGCGCGGGCGAGTGCTTCGGAGTCGTCGAGCAGCTTGCGCACCGCCTCGGTCATCGCTTCGACATCACCGGGCGGAACTACGGTGCCGGCTTCGAAGCGGCGCACCGGCTCGGCCAGGCCGCCGACGTCATAGGTGACGACCGGCACGCCGGCGCCCAGCGCGCGTAGTAGCGCCCCCGACTGGTCGATGCCCGGCCGGTAGGGAAACAGGGCCAGGGTCGAGTCGCCGAGGGCGCGATCGACCTCGGTGTCGGAGAGATAGCCGAGGCGCCATTCGGCGACCGCGCCGGCCTGCTCGAGGTAGGGCTCGATCGGATCCATCGCGTCGCCGGCCACGAGTAGGCGTGCGTCGCCAAGCTTCTTCGCCACCGCGATCGCGTCGTCCAGGCCCTTGTAGGAGCGGACCAGCCCGAGGCAGAGCAGCGTCCGCCCGTCGTCCGTGCGCGGCGGGTCGCTGCGGATGATGGCATGAGGGATGACGTGCAGGCGCTCGGGCGCGATCCCGAGCTCGGCGAGGGTCTCGCGTCCGCGCTGCGAGTGCACGACGACGGCGTCGAAGCGGCGAAGCAGCTTGGGCCAGAGCTTGCGCTTGCCCATCTTCCGCCGCGGCACGAGGTTGTGCGCGGTGAAGACGAGCGGAGTCCGCCGCGGCAGCAAGAAGCGGTCGAGCTCGGGCAAGCCCAGCCACTGCAGGTGGAAGACGTCGGGGCGGCGGTGGCGCAGGCGCGCCATGCCGAGCGGGTGCTCACAGAGCTTCAGCGGCAAGCGCAGGCGCGAGCGCTTGAACAGACGCGACGAGAGCGGATAGAAGAGCTCACTGCGCTCGTAACCGTCCGGCTCCGCCTGCGTTCCAAAGCGGAAGCGGGAGCTGACCAGCTCGACCTCGGCGCCGGCACGTGCGAGCGCCGCCGCCAGCTCGTGGTCGTAGGGCGGCGTGAACGCGGGCGGGTCGGCGATGACAACGCGCACGCCGACAGCCTAGAGCGCCGAGCGAATCGATGACGGCCGGCGAA
The DNA here is from genome assembly GCA_017882615.1 of Thermoleophilia bacterium. Lineage (GTDB taxonomy): Bacteria > Actinomycetota > Thermoleophilia > Gaiellales > Gaiellaceae > Fen-549. The sequence continues at coordinate 12,697 of JADGPD010000004.1, read as the reverse complement.
ACCTTCGAGCACGCCGCGCCGACCCACGGCTCTCGTAAACTCGCGGCATGAGCCTCCTCGTGCGCTCGTGGAACGTTCACCACGGGATGACCTCGCCTCACACGCGAAGGAACTATCTCCAGCAGGCGGTTCGCCTGATCGCTTCCGATCACCCGGACCTCGTCTGCCTGCAAGAGGTTCCCCTCTGGGGCCGTCGGCGCCTCGAGCGTTGGAGCGATATGCGGCTGATCTGGAACAGCACGCGCCGCGTCTGGTTTCCGCCCGCGCTCGGCGGCTGGATCACCCGGCTCAACCAGGGCTTCTTCCGCTCGGCCGTTTCCGGCCAGGCCAACGCGATCCTGCTCGATCGCCGGCTAGAGCCGCTTGAGCAGCGCTGGACGACGATCAGCCGCGGCCGCCGCGAGCGCCGAATCTGCCAGGCGGTGCGCCTGAGCGGAATGGTGGTCGCCAATCTGCACGCCTCCGGCGTGGCCGGTCAGCCCGAGGTCGGCGCCGCCGAGACCCTGCGAGCACTCACTTTCGTCGAGTCGCTCTGCCGGCCCGGAGACGTTCTCATCCTCGCCGGCGACTTCAACCTTCGCCCGAGGCAGCTGCCCGATTTGCCGGGCTTCTCGCCGGCGGGCCCGGGCATCGACCAGATCCTCGTCCGCGGCGCCGAGGCGAGCGCGCCCGATGTCTGGCCGCTCGCGCACCGGACGATTGCGGCAGGTGTCCTCTCCGACCATGCGCCAATAGAACTGAGAGTCGGGTAGCAGCGGCTATCTTCCAGGCGATGGACTTCGATCAGGCCCGCGCCCAGTTTCCGGTTCTCGAACGTTATGCGTATCTGAACGCCGGTACCTTCGGCCCGCTTGCCCGAGCGACGGTTGCGGCGATGGAGGAGGGGCAGCGGCGCGATCTCGAGCAAGGGCGCTCGGGACCCGAATTCTTCCCCCAGGCGATGGCCCTACGCGACGATTTGCGCGCGCGGATTGCCGTACTGGTGGGCACCGAGGCGGCTCAGGTCGCCTTGACCTGTTCGACCACGGACGGCTGCAACATCGTTCTCGCCGGCCTCGCTCTCTTGCCCGAGGACGAGGTCGTGACCACTGACGACGAGCACTTCGGTTTGCTCGGTCCGCTGCATGCCTCCGGCGCCCGGGTCGTCGTCGCGGCGGCCGAGCCCGAGTCGATTCTTGCCGCCGTCACGCCGCGCACGAAGCTGCTCGCGCTCTCGCAGGTGCTCTGGACGGACGGACGCGTTCTTCCGGTGGCGGAGCTGAGGGAGCGAAGCGGGTTGCCCGTGCTGGTGGACGGCGCTCAGGCGGTCGGCGCGATTCCCGTCACCGCCGCGGGGGTTGACTTTCTCACCGTCTCGGCCCAGAAGTGGCTGTGCGGACCGGACACCGTCGGCGCTCTCGTCGTGCGCGAGCCGGAGCGGCTGCGCGTCGCGCAGCCCAGCTACTTCGCGCAGAAGAGCTTCGAGCCGGACGGCAGGTTCGAGCCGCGGCCCGGCGCCGCTCGCTTCGACTCACAGTGGATCTCGCCCGCCTCGGTAAGTGGTCTCGTCGCCGCCCTGGCCGGACGTCCCAAGTGGGCCTTCGAACGCGCCGCGGAGATGAGCGAGCTTTGCCGCGCGACGCTGGCGGAGCGCTTCGAGGTCGTCTCCGCGCCCGGCCAGGGAACTCTTGTCAGCTGGAGGGCGGACGGTGATCCCACCGCGACGGTCAAGCGCCTGTTCGAGCGCGGCGTCGTCGTGCGCGACATCCCCGGGCGGAACCTGATCCGAGCCTCCTGCGGCTGGTGGACGAGCGAAGGCGATATCGAGCGCCTGCTCGAGGCGCTCGGCGAGACCGGCTAGCGCGTGCGTTGTGAGAGAAAGCCTGCGAAGAGCGGGATCGCGAGCGCGACGACGGCCAGACCGAAGGCGAAGAAAGTCGGTTGCATCCAACTGCGGTAGCCGATCAGAACGACCTGTACGGTGATCCAGATCAGGAGGATCGAGCCGACTGCCAAAGACGCCGGCCCAGCGAAGAGATTTCGCGACCAGACGGCGAGCGACGCGACGAGCATGCTGCCTCCGACGACGACGAAGAGAATCAAGCCGGGGAAGAAGTAGCTGGAGAACGGGGTTCCGTCGAGCCAATCGCTCGGCAGGTCGAGACCCCCGCCCATCATTCCGATCCCGCCGGCGAAGGCCCAGAACGCGACAAAGAGCTCCAGCGCGAGCAGCGCGCGGGTCGAAGCTGACAGGGGCCGGCGTGTCGAGGCAGGCACGACTAGGCGGCAGCCGTCCGCAATCCCAGCTGCGCGGCAATCGGCCTGAGCGCAGCGATGACGAAAGCTATGTGCTCGTCCAGGTCGACACCCAGCTCGTCGGCGCCGCCGTAGACCTCGGCGCGATTGACACCGGCGGCGAAGGAGGGCTGCTTCAGCTTCTTGCGCACCGACTTCGGCTCGAGCGTGTCGATTCCGTCCGGGCGGACGAGACCGCAGGCGTGGACGAAACCAGCCAGCTCGTCACAGGCGAAGACCGTCTTCTGTAACAGGGTTTCGCGCGCTATGCCGGTATGGCTGGCGTGCGAGAGGATGGCCAGTACGACCTCCTCCGGATAGCCCTGCTCGCGCAAAATCGGGGCGCCGGCCTGAGGGTGCTCGTCGAGCGTGGGGTGGATCTCGTAGTCGAAGTCGTGAAGTAGCCCGGCGATGCCCCAAAGCTCTTCGTCCTCGCCGAACTTGTGTGCATAGGCCCTGACGGCCGCTTCGACTGCCAGGGCGTGCCGCCGCAACGCCTCGCTCTTGGTGTACTCCGTCAGCGTCGCCCAAGCCTGTTCACGTGTCGGCGCCATGGAGTGCAGCATATCGACCACCCGTCCATCTTCCCGGCGACGTGCCGGGCGGAGCCCGATCCGGCCGAAGCTGCCCGCAAAAGCTCGGAAGTAGTCGTTTCCGCTCGGGACTCCGGCTGACCGGCTAGCTACGATGACCGCGTTCGCCTCAGGCGGCGAGCCCCGACACCATGACCGACGCTGCAGTCGCCGAAGCCCTACACCGCGAGTCCTTCGTAATCGAAGGCGGTCACTCGCTTTCCGGCAGCGTCCAGGCCGCCGGAAACAAGAACGCGGCTCTGCCGATTCTGGCCGCCGCCCTACTGACGGCCGAAGCGGTGACGTTGCACAACGTTCCGCGCATTCGCGACGTCGAGGCAATGGTCGAGCTGATCTCGCACACCGGCGCCGAAGCCGCGTGGACAGGAACCAACGACGTGACCGTTCACGCCCGCAAGATCGCCGAGACCGATCTCGACCCCGATCTCTGCCGGCGCATCCGCGCTTCCTTCCTGCTCGCCGGTCCGCTGCTCGCGCGCGCCGGCTCGGTCAAGATCCCGCCCCCGGGCGGAGACGTGATCGGCCGCCGCCGCCTCGACACTCATGTGAAGGCCTTCAGCGAGCTCGGAGTCGAGATCGAAGCCGGGCTCGACTATGCGATGAGTGTCGGCAAGCTGCGCGGACGAGCGCTCTTCCTCGACGAGCCGAGCGTGATGGGAACCGAGAACGTGATCATGGCTGCGGTGCTGGCCGAGGGCGAGACCGTCATCGGCAACGCAGCCGGCGAGCCGCACATCCAGGATCTGTGCCGCTTTCTCGTCTCGCTCGGGGCCGAGATCGAGGGCATCGGCTCCAATCTCCTGCGCATTCGCGGCGTAGAAAAGCTCTCGGGCGGTGAGCATCGCATCTCGCCCGATCACATCGAGATCGCCAGCTTCATCGGCCTGGGAGCGGTCACGCGCGGCGAGCTGACGATCAAGGGCTGCAGCGGCGAAGATCTGCGCCCGATCCTGCCCCACCTGGAGCGGCTGGGCGTGCGGATCGAAGCGGACGATTGCAGCGTGCGCGTGCCCGACGGGCAGGAGCTCGTGATCCAGGACGATCTCGGCGGGGCGATCCCGAAGATCGAGGACGGGCCCTGGCCGCAGTTCCCCGCCGACCTGACCTCTATCGCCGTGGTCGTCGCCACGCAGGCCCGTGGCACCGTGCTGATCTTCGAGAAGATGTTCGAGAGCAGGCTCTTCTTCGTTGACAAGCTGGTCGGGATGGGCGCCCGGATCATCCTCTGCGACCCGCACCGCGCGGTCGTGACCGGCCCGGCGCCGCTCGTCGGCGACCGCATGGAAAGCCCCGACATCCGCGCCGGCATGGCGATGCTGATCGCGAGCCTGTGCGCGGAGGGCGTCTCGACGATTGGCAACATCGGCCAGATCGACCGTGGCTACGAGCGCATCGACGAGCGCCTGCGCTCGCTCGGCGCCTCGATCGAGCGAATCTCCAGCTGAGCTCGAAAAGGGCTGCGTCGCCGGTTTCGAGTTCGATAGGGTGCTGTCATGGCCCCGGACGAGACCGCCGCTACTCGTAGTACCGTCCGACTTGCGCCGGCGCCGCGCGACGGCGGCGGAGCCGTTCACGTCGAGACGGGCGTCCCGGTGCTCGACCGCCTGCTCGAGCAGGTCGCTCGCTACGGTCGTTTCGATCTCGCCCTGGCCGTCGCCTCCGATTCGGCCGAGGCCCAGGTCGTCGCCTCCGGGCGCGCGCTTGGTGCGGCGCTGGTCGAGCCGCTACGCGCCGAAGGCGCACGTGGGTACGGAGCCGGTTACATACCTTCGGCCGAGGCGCTCGCGCATGTCGCTCTAGACCTGAGCGACGACCCCTGCCTGGTTTCCAACTTCGATCTTTCGGCTGCCCACGTCGGCGGGCTCGCCGGCGACATGGCCGTTCGCTTCCTGCGTGAGTTAGCGCAAGCGGCGGGAATCGTTCTCCACGTACGCCTCGTCGAGGGCAACGACACGCAGCACGTGCTGAACGCCATCTTCAAGGCGCTCGGTGTTGCGCTTGGCAGGGCCTGCGACGTGGGAAGAGAGCGGTAGTGAGCGAAAAACGGATCGTTCGGAGCGAGACGGCGCCTGCGCCCTTCCAGGGAGCTCCCTACAGCCAGGCGATCGTGGCCGGCGGGCTGGTGTTCGTTTCGGGCCAGCTCGGTCTCAGGCCGGGCGAGACGACGCTCGAGGCGAAGGGCATCGAAGAACAGACCCGGCAGGTGCTCGAGAACGTGAAGGCGATTCTCGAACAGGCCGGCAGCGGGCTCGACCTGCTGCTCAAGACCACCGTCTTTCTCGCCGATCTGGCGGATTTCGCGGCGATGAACAGCGTCTACGCCGACTACGTCGGAGTTGCGCCGCCGGCGCGAGCGACCGTACAGGTGGCTGCGCTTCCCTCCGGCGCCCTGGTAGAGATCGACGCAGTCGCTCTGGCCGAATAGGTCTCTTTCGAAAATGAGCGCTGAGGACGGGCCAGAAAACAAACCGCGCGAGGACGAGCGCTGGTTCACGAGGAGCGTTGCGGCGATCGGCGGTGCCAGCTTCTTCGCCGACCTCGGCTACGAGATGCCGACCTCGCTTCTGCCCAGCTTCCTGACTTCTACGCTGGGTGCGCCGGCCGCCGCGCTCGGATTGATCGAGGGCTTCGCCGACGGGCTCGGCGGCGTATCGCGTCTGGCTGGCGGCGCCATCGCCGACGATCCTGCCCGGCGGCGCAAGGCGGCCGTCGGTGGCTATGCGGCGACTGCCTTTCTGGGCGGCGCAATCGGCCTGGCGACGGCCGTCTGGCAGGTCGGAGCCCTGCGCGTATCAGCCTGGGTCGCGCGCGGCCTGCGCGCCCCCTCGCGCAGCGCGCTTCTTACCGAGGCCGTCTCGGAAGGAACCTACGGGCGCGCCTTCGGCTACGAGCGGGCGATGGACAACTTGGGCGCGATCGGCGGGCCGCTACTCGCGATCGGGTTGGTGGCGCTCGTCGGCGTTCGCAGCGCGATCATGCTCAGCGTCATCCCCGGGCTGCTGGCGGCGCTTGCGATCTTCATCGGGATTCGCGCCATTCCGAGGGCAAAGCGGGTCGAGCGGCGCCCGCTCAGGCTGCGCGTTCGCCCGGTGCTGCACGGGCGGCTGGGGCGGCTCTTCCTGGCGATCTCGGCCTTCGAGATCGGGAATGTGGCGGCGACCCTGCTCATCCTGCGCGCAACGGATCTACTTCAGCCGGCGCACGGTCGCGGCAGCGCGGTCAAGATCGCGCTCGGACTGTATGCCGGCTACAACCTGGCCGGTGTCGTCGCCAGCTTTTTCGGGGGGCGCCTGGGCGACCGGCGCGGCATGATGCTCGTGTTCGGGCTGGGGGCGGCGGCATTCGCGGTTGCCTACGCGGGCCTGGCCGCCAGCGGCGCCTCGATAGTCCTGCTCGCCGTCTTCTTCTCCTTCGCCGGAGTCGGCATCGGCTTCGCCGAGACGGCCGAGCAAGCGGCGGTCGCCGGGCTCGCCCCGAGCGAGGTCGTCGGTTCGGCCTTCGGTCTCCTGGCCGCCGTGCAGAGCTTCGGCAACTTCGCGGCCAGCGTCATCGCGGGCGCTCTCTGGACGCTCGTCTCGCCGCGTGCCGCATTCGCCTATCTGGGCTTCTGGATGCTCGTCTCGCTGCTGGCGCTCGTCTTCGTGCGCACACGCGATCGCGCCTGAGCTCCTCCTCGGAGTCGTTTCGCGGTCACAATGACTGTGTGGAGCCCACGACGATCATCGCAACGCACACCAACACGGATTTCGACGCGCTCGCCTCGATGCTGGCTGCGCGGCGACTCTACCCGGGCTCGCTGGTGGCCCTGCAACCGACGCTGGCCCGCAACGTGCGCGAGTTCGTGCGCCTCTATGCCGACGAGCTCGAGCTGGTCGAGGCCGGCGCCGTCGATCTCTCACAGGTACACCGCCTGGTCGCGGTCGAGACGGTGCACGCCTCGCGTCTCGGCGAGCTCGAGCCGCTGACGCATGACGACGCGGTCGAGAAGATCGTCTTCGATCACCACGAGCGCGTCCAGCCCGAATGGGTGAAGCCCGAGAACCTCTACCTGACCGGGGAGGGAGCTCTGACCACCTCGCTGGTCGGCATCCTCGCCGAGCGCGAGTTGAACGTCAGCCCGCTCGAGGCCACCGCCTTCGCGCTCGGAATTCACGAGGACACGGGCTCGCTCAGCTTCGCCTCGACAACCCAGCGCGACGCCGAGGCGATCGCCTGGTGCCTGCGCCACGGCGCCCGCCTGGGCGAGCTCGCCCATTTCCTTCGCCCCGCCCTGGGCGAGGAGGAACGAGAGCTCCTGCGCAAGCTGCTGGAGTCGACTCGTCCCGTGCGCGCCGCCGGCGTCGAGCTTCTGATCGCAAGCGCCAGCTGGCCACACTATCTCGAGGACATTGCCCTGCTGGCGCACAAGCTGGTCGATCTGACCGACTGCGAAGCGCTCGCCTGCCTGGTCGAGATGGAGGGACGCGTGTTCGCCGTGCTGCGCAGCCGCGTGCCCGAGCTCGACGCTGCCCGGCTGGCAGCCGTGCTCGGTGGCGGCGGACATCACGGCGCCGCCTCGGCCTCGGCCCGCCTCTCGCTCGAGCAGGCCTGCCGGGCGATCGAAGAGGGGCTCGCCTCCGCGCTCGAGCAGCCTCCTTTGGCGCGCGAGGTGATGTCGAAGCCGCCGCGCTTCGTCGAGCCCACGACGAAAGTCGCCGAGGCCATGGCCACTTGCCAGCGCTACCGGCAGTCGGGCGTCCTCGTGCTCGAACATGGTCACCTGCGCGGCGTCGTCCATCGCGAGGACCTGGACAAGGCTCTTGGCCACGGCCTCGATCAGGCGCCGGTCAAGGCGATCATGGCGCTGGAGGTCGCCGTCTGCGCCCCCGACACCACGCTCCCCGAGCTGCGGCGGATGCTGCTCGATTCGGCGGCCGGACGGATCGCGGTTGTCGAGCGCGACGAGGTCATCGGCGTGGTCACACGCGACGATCTGCTCGCGGCCTTCGGCCTGCGCGAAGAGCCGGCGCCCGCGCGCGGGCCCAACCTTGAGCACGAGCTGGAGCAGCTGAAGGCCCTCACTCCTCTGCGCGAGGCGATCGCGACGCTCGGAGGCGCCTACGAAGGCATTTATCTCGTGGGCGGATCCGTGCGCGACGTCCTGCTCGAAGCCAAGGGCTTCGACGTCGACATCGCCGTAGAAGGCGACGCGATCGGCCTGGCAAAGGAGCTCGGGCGACTGCTGCGCGGGCGCGTTCGCGTGCACGAGAAATTTGGCACGGCGGTCGTGCTCTACGGCGACGAGGCTCGAGTGGACGTCGTAACCACACGCACCGAGTTCTACGCCGCGCCGGCGGCGCTGCCCTCGGTCGAGCATGCCGGCATCCGCGAGGATCTGTTCCGGCGCGACTTCACCGCCAATGCGATGGCGGTGTCGCTCAAGGCGGAGGACTTCGGGCGGCTGGTCGATCCCTTCGGCGGCCGGCGTGACATCGCAAAGCGGCGCCTGCGCGTGCTGCACAACCTCTCCTTCGTCGACGATCCCACGCGCATCTTCCGCGCCGTCCGCTACGAGAGCCGGCTCGGTTTTCGCATGGACGAGCACGCCGCCCAGCTGGCGCGCAGCTGTGTGGAGATGGGGCTGTTCGACGATCTCTCCTCGGCGCGGCTGCGCGACGAGCTGGTTGCGATCCTCGACGAGCCGGACGCGCCGCGCTCGATACTGCGCCTCGCCGAGCTGGGCGTCGCCGCCGCCGTGCATCCGCATCTGACGGCCGACGAGGAGGCGGCGGCACTGGTCGAGCGCCTCAATGCTCTACGCGACCGCTACGCCCCCGAGCTGCCCCGTTGGCGACTTGGGCTGGCCGTGCTCGCCCGCAATCTGGCGACGTACGAGCTCTATTCCTGGCTCGGGCGCCTGCGCCTGCGCCGCCGCGACGTCGAGAAGATTGTGGCCGCGGTCGTCTTCGCGCCCCGCCTGGTCGAGCGCCTGCAGCGCGAGATCAGCCCGGCCGAGATAGTCGCGCTGGTCGAGCCGGTGGCTCCCGACGCGCCCCTCATCGCCCTGGCCATGCACGAGCTTCCGGCGCTCGAGGAGTACTTCGAGCGCCTGCGCGAGATCGAGCTCGAGATCGGCGGCGGCGATCTTGTTGCGCTGGGGCTCGGGCAGTCGCCGCGGGTGGGGGAGATCCTGGCCGAGCTACGCCGGCGCAAGTTGAACGGGGCGCTGGCCGGGCGCGAGGCCGAGATCGCCGCTGCCAAAGAGCTGATCGACGAGGCTGCCCGAGCGTGACGGAGTCCTTCTACCTGTGGCAGGCTCCCGGCCCGTATCGGGTTGCCTTCTCCACTCGCGTCGGCGGCGTCAGCGAGGGCGTCTTCAGCTCGCTCAACCTGAGCGATCAAGGCGGCGACGAGTCCGAAAGAGTGCAGGAAAACCGCGCCCGCCTCTGTCGCTCGCTGGAGGTCGACCCGTCCGAGGCGACCATGGCCCAGCAGCGTCACGGCGCGGTTGCCCGGCGCGCCGAGGCGGTCGGTCTAGCCTCGCCGCACGCCGACTTCCCCGAGTGCGACGCCCTCTGGAGCGAGGAGCCCGGCCTGGGGATGATGCTCGTCACGGCCGATTGCCTACCGATCGCGATCGCCCGCTCCGAGGGCGAACGGCCGGCCCTGGCCCTGGTGCATGCTGGCTGGCGCGGACTGCTCGGGGGCGTGATCGAGTCGGTCTCGCGGGCTCTCGGTGCGGGCCGGACGAAGGCCGTGCTCGGGCCGGCGATCGGACCGTGCTGTTTCGAGGTTTCGGAGGAGGTGGCGGCGAGCTTCCGTCGGCGCTTCGGTCGCCAAGTGGCCAGCGGGCGCAGGGTCAACCTCTGGCTCGCGGCCGAGAGAGCGCTGGCCGCCGCCGGTTGCAGCGGCGCCGAGCGCATCGAGCTTTGCACCTCCTGCCATCCGGAGCTCTTCTTCTCGCACCGGCGCGACCAGGGCCAGACGGGACGCCAGGGGGTCATCGGTGCGATCGACTGAGGAGATTCGCGAGCGTTATCAGCGCATTTGCGAGCGTGTCGGAACGGGTGTCACGGTAGTCGCCGCGACCAAGTACGTCTCGCTCGAGGAGATGGGCGCTCTGGCGAAGGCGGGCATCGAGGTAGTCGGCGAAAACCGTGCCCAGGCGCTGGCGGCCAAGCAGGCGCAATACGGGTCAGCCTTCCGCTGGCACTTCATCGGCCACCTGCAAAGCCGCAAGGCTCCGCTGGTGAGCGAGCTGTGCGAGCTCTGTCACTCGCTCGCGAGCGAGTCGGCGGCCCGGCAGCTGAGCATTCCGGCGCTAGTAGAGGTCAATCTCGCCGGCGAAGAGACGAAATCCGGCGTCACTCCCGAAAAGCTCGAGGACTTCCTCGCCTTCTGCGCCCAGGTCGGTGTCGATGTTCGCGGCCTGATGACCATGCCGCCGCTCACCGACGATGCCGAGGACTCGCGCCCTTACTTCCGGCGTCTGCGCGAGCTGGCCGAGCGCTTCTCGCTCAGGCAGCTCTCGATGGGCACCAGCCAGGACTATCTCGTCGCCGCCGAGGAAGGCGCCACCTACGTTCGCGTCGGCAGCGTCCTCTGGAACTAACGCCGGGCGGCAAAGCGGCGCTCGAAATCTCGCTCGACGTAGAAACGCTGAGCGGAGGCAATCAGCGCGTAGGCCGCGAAGATGCCACCGACGAAGGCCGGCAGGATCTCCAACCTCTTGCCCGTCAACAGATACACCATGGCGATCGAGAGCGCGGCCGTGGCGACAACCAGCAAACCGGCTGTAGAACTTCGATCCGGCGAGGGCGAGACGGGGTCGCTTTTCCAGTCGACTCGGCGCACGAACGGTGGCTGAGCCAGGGCGAGACGGCCGCAAACGTAGAGCACGGCCCCTTCGACGAGACCGATGACCGCGACCAGAGCGGTCGAAGCGCGCGGCCGCAGGACGTCTCCCAGCCCGAGCAAGGCGAGGGAGGACGCAATTTCGAGCGCAAGCTGGGAGCGTGTGCAGGCAAGAGCGCGTTCCCAGCGTGCTCGGACTTCGATCATCGCGGCGAGTTTAGCGCGCTACCGGCTCGGCCTCTTCCGCCCCGTGGTACGGGCAGAAGCGCGATCCGATCATGGCCGAGCGCCGGCAAGGACGCCCGTAGATCGTCTCGCCCTGACAGCGCCTGGCCTTGTTCGCGGCGAGCAGTCTGTTCGCCGCGGCTCGCGATCGCGGTTGGTAGTCGTAGCGCTGGAAGAGCCGGTACAGCGCCACGGTGGCCGAGTGGGCGCTCGAGTAGCCCCACTGCTCGTAACCCCGCCGCGCTATCTCCGGGATGCTCAGCCGAGCGCGCTCGTGCAGCAGGTGAGCAGCCCGAAGCTGTTCGGGGGAAAGCAGGGCGTGAGTAGGCCCTCGTCTCAGCTTCCAGCGCTCTGAGCTCATTCGTCAAAGACGCTGTAGCGGGCGGACTGCGGCGGCCTATTCCGTCCGTTCGTTTCGGGATCGCGGCGGCTCATCTCGAACTTGACAGCGGGGAACTTTCTCACAGTGTTGCCATAAAGTCAACTTTCCTTCGAACGCCCTTCCCGCGATGTCAACCGCAGTGGGGGTTACAATCGAGCCATATGGGGTTCGCGGACGTCTGGAACCGGACGCTCGTCTATTTCGGCATAGCCGAAGAGGAAGACTGGGACGAGGACGGTTACGCCACCGAAGAGGCTGAGCGCACGTACAGCGAGCGGCCGAATGTGCGCCGGCTGACGCCGCGTCGTCGCGCTGCCGAGCCTGATGATTGGAGCGAGCCCGAGAGCCCGCGCGAGAGCTCGCGCCAGCGCGCCGCCGTGACGCTGCGCCCTGCCACTCGCCTGCGCGGGGTCGAAGCGGCGCCGACGGCCGTTCCCGACGACGGAATCTCGCCGGCGCGTGTTCACCTCGTCGTCCCACGCAGCTTCAACGACGCGCAGCAGATCGCCGATCACTTCAAGCAGGGCATCCCCGTGATCCTCAACCTGCAGGGCGTCGACAGCGAGCTCTCCAAGCGGCTGGTCGACTTCGCCAGCGGGCTGACCTATGCGCTCGACGGCGGGATGCAACGCGTCGCCGACAAGGTTTTCCTGCTCACGCCGCAGCACGTCGAGGTCTCGGCCGAGGAACGCGCTCGCATGATCGAGCGCGGCTTCTTCAACCAGGCCTGAGCTGCATCGGCGAATCGGGCAGAGAGCGTAGGAACGAGCGCGAACGGCACGAATTGACGCAGTGTGGGCAATGAGGCCAGCTTGACGATGCTCTGTTCGGTCACCGGCCAGGTGATGACGCTGGTGAACGTCTTCGTATCGGTCTATTCGCTGATCATCTTCGTGTATGTCCTCAGCTCCTGGATCCCGCTGCCCTACAACACGACTCTCAATCGAATCCGTCGCTTTCTCTCCGATGCTTGTGATCCTTATCTCCGTCTGTTTCGGCGTGTGCTGCCGTCCCTTGGGGGAATCGATCTATCTCCAATCGTCGCCGTGCTGGTGCTCTGGCTGGCCGACCGGTTGGTCTTCGAAGTGCTTTCGCAGCTCTGACAAGGAGGCATTCCAATGGCTTTGACGCCCGTAGAGATAAGGCACATCCGCCTCCGCAAGGCGTTTTTCGGTTACCAGATCAGGCAAACCGACGAGCTGCTCGCCGACATAGTCGACAGCTTCGAGGACGTCTGGCGCGATCGCGCCGATCTGGCCGACAAGATCGAGCAGCTGGGAGGTGAGCTGGTTCGCTATCGCGAGCTCGAGCAGCTCCTGCGCACGACGCTGATCTCGGCCGAGCGAGCCTCGCAGCAGATGACCGACCAGGCGCGACGCGAGACCGAGTC
>JADGPD010000041.1 GCA_017882615.1 Thermoleophilia bacterium | reverse complement strand
CTAGAAGTCGATGCCTCGACTAGAAGTCGATGTAGATGAACTGCGAGATGCCGCTGGAGAAGGCGACCGCGGCGGCGAGAAGCAGCGCCCAGACGAGGCCGACGGCGATGTCGACCATGAGCAGCTTCGCGCGGGTGCTAATTAGTTTCCTCACAGCAACCTCGTAAGCATGTGCCAAAAGCGATCGTAGGGCATCACGAACAGACCCCAACCCAGGGTCACGAGCGAGAACGTGAGCACGCCGCCGGCGGCGCTGCCGCCGTAGTGGAGGAGCTTTCCGGCGGCTCCTCTGCTCAGGGCGGGGACGGCGGCGAGCAGAGGCTTCTTTCCCAGCTCGGTCCAGAGCCGGTGCCCGACCAGGAGCAGGCCCATGAAGACACCCCAGGCGGCGAAGTGCCAGGCGGCGCCGTGCCAGATGCCGACGATGGTAAACGCCACCATCAGGTTCAAGCACGTTATGGCGAGGCCGCGGCGGTTACCGCCGAGCGGGATGTAGACGTAGTCGGTCACCCAGCGTGTGAGTGTCATGTGCCAGTGGCGCCAGAAGCTGCGGATGCTGGGGCGCAGGTAGGGCCAGGCGAAGTTCTCGGGCACGCTGATGCCGAACAGTCGCGCCGAGCCGATGGCGATGTCGGAGTAGCCGGAGAAGTCGAAGTAGATGTGCAGCGAGTAGGCGACCAGCGCGCTCGCGATCTGGAACTTCGAGGCCTGGTCGAGCGCGCCGGTCGAGCCGAGCGGTCCCAGCCAGAGCGCGAACGTGTCTGCGAGCACCAACTTCTTGGCCAGCCCGACCGCGATGCGCGTGATGCCGGCGTTGACGTCGGACGCGTCGGCGCGGACCGTCTTAACCTGAGGCGAGAACTGCTGGAAGCGCTTGATCGGGCCGGCGACCATGGTCGGCGCGAACATGGCGAAGGCGAGGAAATCGCCGAGGCCGTGACGCTCGATCGTGCCGCGGCGGATGTCGACGACGTAGTGGATGAACTCGAAAGTGAAGAACGAGATCGCCAGCGGCACGGCGATGTCCTGGAAGGTCGGCAGCGCCCCGCCGTGCGAGCCCATCGCCTGTCCGAGGATCGGGCCGAGCAGGCGCGAGTACTTGAAGTAGGCCAGCGCACCGATCGTGCCGGCGAGCCCGAGCGCGAACGCCGGCAAGGCCATCCTCGGCCGGCGCATGACTCGTCCGAGCACGTACACGAGTAACGCCTCGCCCAGGATCAGCAGCCAGAAACGGCCGGCGTAGTAGCCGTAGAAGGAAAGTCCGAAGACGAAGATCAGCCAGGGACGCAGCTTTCCGGGCGCGAAGCGGAAGGCTGTGACCGCCGCCGCGAGCGCGATGAAATACAGCGCCTCGCCGAAGATCACGGCTGCGCCTCCCTGCTGAGCTCAGGCGCCAGCGCGCGGTAGAGCCGCCGCGCAAAGACGGCGCTGCCCCGGTCGGTGGTGTGCGTTGCGTCGGCGAAGGCCGAGGAGGGCAGCTCCTTCCCCGGCTGGTTCCAGTCGATCAGGGTCAGGCCGTGCTTCTCGACGATCGCGCGGATGACCGCCACGTTGGCGGAGTAAAGACGGTGGTCGAACACGGCGAAGCTCTCGAGCGCGCCGAGGTTGAGCGGTGACATGAAAAAGACGGCGCGCGCATGACGGCGCTCCAGCCGCGCGCAGAGCAGGTCGAGCATGCGCAGCTCGGAGTCGCCGCGGCGAATGTGGAAGTTCGCGAAGTCGGCGTAACGCTCGACGATCTCGGTTTGCCGGGCGGGGTCGAGCTGGTCGAAACGGGTGTTCTTGGCCAGAGCGGGCGCCAGCGGAAGCTTCTTGGGCTCATTCCCGGTCAGCTCCTGCCAGCGCGAGTACAGCTCGTCGCGCGCCGGGCGGCCGAACAGCCGCGTGGCCAGCTCGTCGTGCTCGCGGAAGAGCAGCCAGTGACGGTCGAGCGTGCGGTCGACCGTGCCGCTCAGGTTGAACGGCATCGTGCGATGGATCCCGAGCGTCTTCGCCACCTGCGTGCCGACCGGCTCGCCCAGCATTCGCGGCAGCTCCGAGAAGCGTTCCGCTCCGTCGACGCGCGCCGCGGGGTTGAAGGTGTGGTAGGTGAGCTGTATCCCCAGCAGGTCGGCGTGCCCGGCGAGGCGGTCGGCAATGAAGTAGTCGTCGGCGACAAGGGCGCCGTCGGCGCCGAGGTTGTAGACGCGTGCGTCCACGCCCGCGGCATGGGCGGTGCGGGCGAAGGCGGCTGCATAGGTCTGGTGCCGGTCGCGGTTCATCTCGCCCCAGGTGGGCGAGGCGCCGAGGAACAACACGCGCGGCCGCCGGGGATCCGAACGCAAGCTCTCGATGTGGTCGACGTAGCCGGGCAGTGCCGACATCGACTGCGTCCGGGGCAGGCGCCAATCGGCGTCGTAGCTCTGACCGGGTCGCAGATAGTTCGCGACGACGAGATCTATCAGCACCAGGGCGCCGAGCATCGTGACGAGGCGCACGATCAGGCGGCGCCGCGTGAGTCGCCCCGCCCCCTGCGGGCTGTCGGCGCCGGCGCTCGTGTGCTTTCTCGTCACGGGATCTCTGTTCCCGAGCGTAGGCTCTCGTGCCGAGTTGACCCTGGAACGGGGCCGAGACTAGCATCTCGCCGATGCAGCGTCGGGTACCCTCGCATAAGCAACGACTGCGGAGGGTACTAGCGGTGAAGATGCAGCGACGATTCGGCTTACTGGTTTTTGCGGCGCTGGTTGCGCTGGCCGTCGCCTCCATCGCGAGCGCGACCGTCATTCACGAGGGAAAGGGCGCGGGGCAGGCGCGCCTCGGCCAGATCGACACGAGCGTGGCGCGCCTCCTCGGTAAGCACACCGGGCTTGAGCGCGACCCGAACTACGGCAGCCGGGTCGTGTACGTGACGGATTTCGGAACGAAGCGTGCAGGTCGCTATCCGTGTGAGATGCTCTCCAACTCGACTCACCGCGTCTTTCAGTTCAGCTTCAACTCGCCCGTCTACGTGACCGCCCGGGGGATCAAGGTGGGCAGCAGCGAGGCCGACCTCACTAGCGCCTATCCCGGGATGAAGCGAAGCCACACACCGAAGTTCGATCACTACGTCTTGGGCGCGCGTCCCTATACGGATTTCTGGGTCTTGAACAGCAGCCGGCGGGTGTATCAGGTCATCGTGAGGTCGAAATGAGCCACCGCCGACTGTTCGTCATAACGCTCGCCTTGATTGCGTCAGCCGCTCTGGCGCCGGCCGCCTCCCGGGCCGCCGCACCCGGGCTCAGTGCGCCCGCAGCCGGAATCGACTGGCTGGCCGGCACCGTCACTATCGCCGCCGACTATCCAGCCGGGACGAGCACGGTTTTCTTCTCGGTGAGCGGGCAGCCGCTCGCCACGGTCGCCGTCGCCGATCCTACGGTCGCCGGCACGGTCAGTTCCGGAGTTCCGTACCGGCTCCAGGCGCCAACCCGGTTCGGCGCCGACTTCCTGGACGCGCGAGGCGCGTCGCTCGGCGTGACGAAGTTCGGCCTGAGTCCGGCGACGTTCAGGCCCTCGATGCCAAGGCTGAGCCTGCCCAGCGGCAGCATCGTCGCGCCCTCGTACACGCTGCAGGCCGAGGCCGACCGAACGGTCACCGGCCTCAAGGTAACGGCCGGCCCCGAGCCGCTGACCCGGCAGGCGACGTTGACGAGCGGCGCGGGCGGCCACATTCGGCTGAGCGATTTGCGCATGCCCTACGGAGTCGAGCAGCTCCGCCTCACGGCGTCGAACGGCTTCGGGGCGTCGTCGCCGTCTCCGGCGCGGACTGTCTTCAGCCTCGGGCCGCTGTCGAAGCTGCCCGAGCGCGCCAACTACGTGCTGGTCGACAAGCGCTCGATGACTCTCTACGACGTGCGCCGGCAGCTTGTCGTCAGGCACTTCGACATCGCCATCGGCACCCCCTCGACGCCAACGCCCAACGGCTACTTCAAGCTCGGCGCCGCGCGGCCGGCCTCGGGCTCCTGGGGCGTGCTGCGCCGGCCGCTGTACAGGTTCTCCCACGCGCGTAGATGGCCGAGCGGCTTTTACATCCATGGCACGAACGCTCCTTGGGACATCGGAACCTGGGCCAGCCACGGTTGTGTGCGCCTGTACAACTGGGCCATCAGGGAGTTCACGAAGATCGTCCCGAGCGGCACGCTCGTGCTGATTCGGAAATGATCGGAGCCGGTCCCGAGCGCCGCTCTTTCGGTTAGTCTGAGACGTAATGAAGGCGATCATCATCGGATGCGGCCGTACCGGTTCTTCGGTCGCGCATCATCTGCACGATGCCGGCTGGGAAGTCGTCGTGGTCGACGAGGACGAGGAAGCTCTTTCCAACCTCGGGACGCGCTGGCCGGGACGGTTCATCGTCGGTCACGGCCTCGACATCGACGTGCTGGTTGAGAGCGGCATCGAGAGCGCCGAGGCTGTCGTCGTCTCCACCGACGGCGACAACACGAACATCGTCATCGGCCTGATCGCGCAGCGACGGTTCCATGTCGAGCGAGTGGTCGTGCGCGTTCTCGACCCCGCTCGGGCCGCCTTCTTCGCCGAGCGCGGGCTACACACGGTCTGCCCGACCTCGATCGCGATCGGCGCGCTCACCGAGGCGGCGCTGGTCAGCGAGATGGTCTCGACCGAGGGCGCGAGCATCTGATGTATGTGCTGATTGCAGGCGGCGGCAAGGTGGGGGCGAATGTGACCCGCTCGCTGCTGCGCCAGAACCACGAGGTGACGATCATCGAGCAGCGCCCCGATCGCTTCCGCGTGCTCGAGGAGGAGTTCGACTACCGCGTACAGCGCGGCGACGCTACCGAGCTGCACGTGCTGGAGAAAGCAGGCATCGGCCGTCCGCCCGATCTGCTGCTCGCGGTCACCGGCGACGACGAGGACAACATCGTCATCTGCGAGATCGCCCAGAAGCGCTACTTCGTGCCGAAGGTGATCGCGCGCGTCAACGACCCACGCAACCAGACGCACTTCGACATGCTCGGCGTCGCGCCGACGGTTTGCGCCACTTCGAGCATCATGGCCCTGATCGAGCACGAGGTGCCCGAGAGCGACATCATCCGCCTGCTGCAGCTGCGCGAGGACGAGCTCGAGATCGTCGAGGTGCCGATCGGAAACGACTCACCCTCGCTGGGCAAGCGCGTCGAGCAGCTGAAGATGCCCGACGGCACGCGGCTCATCTCCGTCGCCCGCGAGGGCCGCTCCGAGATCGCCACCGCCTCGACCAAGCTCGAGCCGGGCGACCGCGTGCTCGCCATTCTCCAGCCCGGCTGCGAAGACGAGCTACGCCGCGTGCTGCTCAAGCACTGAGCCGGAGCTGGCGGCGCTCTACGGCTCCTCCGCCGCCGCGAACAGCCACTCGACCTGATCGATCGACTCGTCGCCGGCGACGATCAGTAGCTCGTCGCCGGGCTGCAGCCTGGTCGTTCCGCGCGCTTGAATCGGCTCGCCCTCGCGCACGATCAGCCCGACCCAGGCGTCGCCCAGTTCCAGATCGCGGATGCGCATGCCGGCCGCCGCCGCGCTCGCGGCAAGCACTACTCGCAGCACGCTCTCGGGCGCGCTGCGCAGCGGCAGCGAGATCTTCCAGGGCGTCTGCTCGATCAGGCGCATCGGAATGCCCAGGCGCCCCGCGGCAAACGGCACGGTCGTTCCCTGCACGAGCACCGAGAAGGCGACCGCGACGAAGACGAGCGCGTAGATCAGCTGGGCGTCGTGTACCTTCGCCAGCACCGCGAAGGCCGCGAGCAAGATCGGCACCGCCCCTTTCAGGCCTCCCCAGAGCAGGAAAAGGCGCTCGCCCCTGTTCAGGCGAACCGGCGCGAGTAGTAGCGAGCCGATCAGCGGGCGCGCGACGAAGACAAGCAGCGCGGCCACCGCCAGGCCCTTGAGCCAGATCAAGTCGTGCGCGACGAAGGAGAGATCGACGGTCAGCCCGAGCCCGCCGAATGCGGCGACCTCCGCGAGCGATGCAAGCGAGGAATGGAAGGACTCGATCTCGGCCTTGAAAGGAGCGTGTTCGTCGCCGACCAGGATCCCGGCCACGAAGACGGCCAGAAAGCCCGAGCCGTGCGCCACGCTGGTGACCCCGTAGACGACGCCGCAGGCAGCCAGGGTGCGAACGGGATACAGGCCCGCGCTCGGCAGCCGGAGGCGCATCAGCGGAACGAGCAGGCGGCCGGCGACGATCCCGAAGGCGAGGCCGACGCTCGTTGCCAGGGCGAACTCCCTGAGGACGATCAGAAACGAGCCGTGGCTGGAGTTGGCGAACTGGATCATCGCCAGCATCAGCGCGATTCCAACCGGGTCGTTGGCGCCCGACTCGCCCTCGAGGATGGTGTCGGTGCGCCCACCGACCTCGCGCCGGCCGAGCACCGAGAACATCACCGCAGGATCGGTCGGCGCCAGCGCCGCGCCGATCAGCCCGCAGGTCGTCCAGCCGAAGCCGAGCAGCAGGTGGCAGCCGGCGGCGACCACCGCCGCCGTGCCGAAGGTGCCGAGCAGGCCGAGCGAGGAGATCGGCACGACCGAGGAGCGAAAGCGGCGCCAGCCGATGTGCATGCCGCCGTCGAACAGGATGACGACCACCGCCACGACGACGACCCGCTCGACCGTCTGGATCGAGGCGTGCCGCTCGAGCTGGGGAAAGATGTCCGAGAGAGCGGCGCCGGTGATCAGGAAGACGGCCGCCGCCGGGATCGGTATCCGCTCGGTCAGCCTGCTCCAGGCGAGCGCAAACGCGAGCCCACCGGCCACCACCAGCACGATGCCGGCGAAACGGATGATCTCGTGCATGGCCAGACTCTAATGACCGGGGAGGCGGAGTTCACCGCCCCGTGGGTCACTCGTCGTGAGTGGCCGGGCTCGGCGGCGCCGGTCGGGCGAAGAGGCGCCGTCCGAAGACGCAGGCTGCCAGGCCGATCAGAGCGCCGGCGGCGTCGACCGCGACGTCCCGCGGTGTGCCGCTGCGGCCGCGTACGAAGTGCTGGTGGAACTCGTCGCTGACGGCATAAGCCAGTGCAAAGAGGAACGCGAGCCAGGGCCTCGCCAGCGCGCGCAGAAGCAGGGCCGCCAGCAGCGCGTACTCCGCCGCGTGAGCCAGCTTGCGCAAGACGAGATCCCAGCTGCCGAGCCCGGAGCTGAGGCTCGGGATCGAAGAAAGGGCGAAGATCACCGCCGCCCAGACGACGACCGGAAGCCAGAGATTGAGAGCTCGGGGAAGGCGGAACATGACCGGCGGCCATGATAGGCTCGCCCGCACATAACGGCGAGCGGTTGGGGAACCCGGTGCAAGTCCGGGACGGTCCCGCCGCTGTAAGGGGAGAAGCTCCTTTGCCACGACGTCACTGGCCCGAGGGCTGGGAAGACGGCGAGGGAGGGTGCCCCGAGTCAGAAGACCTGTCGCTCGCCGCAACCGAACCCCTCGAGGAAGGGAGGATTCGTGCGAAAGCGCAGTCTCGTCACAGTTGTCGTATCTGTCGTCCTGGCCGGAGTCATCGCGCCTCTTGCCGGTGCCGTCTCGGTTTCCGTGCGCGTGGAGGGTAAGACGCAGACGATCTTCGGCTCTGCCGAGCCCCGTCTGCAGGCTGCCTCGACCGCTCTCGACGCACTCAGCAGCGCGTCGACGAGCGGTGAGTTCTACTTTCACCTCACCGTCAGCTCGTTCGGCTCCTACGTCGACCAGATCGGCCTCTACCCGGCGACCAGTGCGGGCGGCTGGATGTTCAAGGTCAACGGGGCTCAACCACCGGTCGGCGCGAACGCGGTAACGCTGAAAAACGGCGACCGCGTGCTCTGGTACTGGGCCGGTTTCGATCCGGTGACGTTCGCCGGACCGAAGACGCTGCTACTCACGCGGAGCAATCTCACGAGCGCCGAGCGAAAGAAAGTGCAGCGCAGCCACAAGGCGCTCTCCTGCTACACCGTCTCGGCCCAGGACGACAAGGGCGTGGCCACACCGGCGCTCGGCGCTGTTCTTCAGCCCGGCTCGGGACGAGCCGTCAAGACGAAGAACGCGCGGGCGTGTCTGGGAGCGCACAGCGGCCTGCTTGTGCGAGCGACCGTCAGCGGCGCCGTCCGCTCCAACGCCCTGACGTGAACCGACTTTGTATCTCGCTTTGCCTGATGCTCCTGGCCGCCGCCGGTCTCGCTGGTTGTGGCCAGGGGCAGAAGGGCAAGGCGCAGGTCTGGGTCACACGCGACCGCGGCGCGACGCTGCTCGACGAGGGACGGGTGCCCGCCGGGCTGACCGCGCTGCAGGGGCTCGACCGGCTCACACCCGTCGAGACCGGTTACGGCGGCGCCTTCGTCAGCAAGATCGACGGCGTCGCCTCCTCGCGGCTGCATCAGCGTGACTGGTTCTTCTTCGTCAACGGCTACGAGGCCGACCGCGGCGCGGCCTCGTACCGGCTCCGCGACGGCGACGTGGAGTGGTGGGATTACCGCTCCTGGCGCGGCTCCGAGCGGGCGCCCGTGGTTGTCGGCGCCTTCCCCGAGCCGTTCTTGCACGGCTACGACGGGAAGCGCCGGGCGGCGGCCGTTCGCTTCGGGCCGGGGCTCGGCACCGAGGCACGGGCTCTGGCCAGAGTCGTTCGCGCGGGCTCGGTAGCGGCGATCGGCAAGCCCGTGGCGGCGGCGGCCAACCTGCTCGTCGTGACCGCCGGGCGGCCGGGCATGACCGCGCGGCTGCGCGGCGGAGAGCGGGCGGGCGACCCCGTGCGCTTCGTCGTCAGCGGGCGCGCCTTTGCGCGTGAGATCGCCCGCAATCCGACGCTGGTTCGCCAGCGCTACCAGGCGACGGGTTGGAGCCCGTCGTGAGGTCCTCGGCCGCACTGGCCCTGCTCGGAGCCTGCGTCGTGGCGGCGCTCGTCGTAGCTCATCCGCTTTCGCTGGCGCTCCTGGCCGTTGTGCTGCTCGTACTTCTCCTGCAAACCTCCTGGCGGCGCGCCCGGCTCTTTCTGTTTGGCATCGCCGTATCGTCTTTCGGTCTGTTTCTGATCTGGCCGCTGACCGCGCATGTCGGCAGTCATCCGCTCTGGAACGGCCCGATACTGCCGGTGCTCGGCTCGCTCGACGTGACCAGAGAAGAGCTCGCGGCCGGCGCCATGCAGACGCTTCGCCTGGCGACCGTAGCGCTCGCGTTTGCGCTCTGGGCGCTCAGGCTCGATCAGGACCGGCTGGTGCGCGAGACGCGGCTGGCCCGGCGCTCGGTGCTGACCGTGGCGCTCGCGACCCGGCTGATACCCACGCTCGAGCGCGATGCCGCGGGTTTTGTCGAGGCGCTGCGCGGTCGCGGTGTCGCGGTCGAGGGACTGCGCGGCAGATCGCGCCTGCTCGCGCCGCTCGTGGCCAGTTCTCTGGAGCGCGCGCTCACCCTGGCCGAGTCGATGGAGGCTCGTGGCTACGGCCGTCCCGATCGCGCTCGCGTGACGCGTGCCCGCTTCAGCTGGCGCGAGCGAACCGCGCTGGCGTTCTCGCTTCTACTCGTCGTTTCCTCACTGATATGGCTGTAACCGTCTATCCGCGACCGGCGCTCGCGCCCGGCGAATCGACCAGCGCTCGGATCGGTTGTATCGAGCGGCTCTCTTTCAGCTATCCCGGCAGCGAGACGGAGGCGCTTGTCGACATCTCGCTCGAGCTCGAGCGGGGCGAGGTCGCGCTCGTGCTCGGGCGCTCGGGCTCGGGCAAGTCGACGTTGCTGAGATCCCTGGCGGGGCTCGTGCCGCACTTCCACGGGGGTCGCTTCTCGGGCTCGGTCACTGTCGCCGGCCTCGACACGCGCAGGACGGCGCCGGCCGCGCTGGCCGGGACCGTGGCGACCCTCTTTCAGGATCCGGAGGACCAGATCGTCTTCGATCGCGTGGCGAGCGAGGTCTCCTTCGGTCCCGAAAACCTTGGCCTCCAGCCCGGCGAAGTGGCGCGGAGAGTCGCTTCCTCGCTCGCCGCGGTCGGCGCCGAGCACCTGCTCGGACGTTCGACCCGCGATCTCTCGGGCGGCGAGCTGCAGCGCGTCTGCCTCGCCTCGGCGCTGGCGCTGGAGCCGCAACTGCTGCTGCTCGACGAGCCGACGTCTCAGCTCGACCCGGATGGCGCCGCCGCCTTTCTCGAGCTTGTCGGGGCGCTGGCGCGCGAGCGCGGGATGGCGGTCGTGCTCAGCGAGCAGCGCCCGGCTCTGCCGCTGGAGATCTGCGATCGCGTTCTCTTCCTCGAGCGGGGGCGCCTGCTGCTCGACGCGCCGCGCGCGCAGGCGATCGAGTGGCTGGAGGAAAACGCGCCCGCCTTCGTCGAGCCCCCGGAGGCGGCGCCCGCGCAAGCCCGCGCGCCGGGCGTGACGATCTGCGAACTGGAAGGGATCGGATACGCCTACCGGCCCGGAACGCCCGTGCTCGAGAACGTCTCGCTCGAGCTGCGGCGCGGCGAGATCGCCGCGCTCGCGGGGCCGAACGGATGCGGAAAGACGACCCTGGCCAAGTTGGCCTGCGGCCTGCTCGAGGCGCAGGAGGGACGGGCGCTGTGCCACGGTCGCTCCGGCTATCTCTCACAGGATCCGGGTCGCTACGTCGTATGCGAACGAGCCGAGGACGAGGTTGCGCTGGGAATCGCGGGCGATCTACCGCGAGCTCGCAGCTGGCTTACCGAGCTCGGGCTGGCAGGGAGCGAGCGGCGCCATCCGCGCGACCTCTCGAGCGGCGAGCGCGAGCGCCTCGGGTTGGCGGCGGTGCTGGCGACCGAGCCCGACCTGCTGGTTCTCGACGAGCCCACTCGAGGAGTCGATCCGGAGCGCAAGCGCGAGCTGGGGGAGATGCTTCGCGCCGGCGCGCCGGCGCGGGCGACTCTGCTCGTCACTCACGACCTTGCCTTCGCGCGCAGCGTCGCCGACCGTGTCGTCTCGCTTGCCGGGCAGGGGGTGCCGGCAGATGCGTAGCTGGCACGGCTATGGGCTCGCCCTGCTGGTGGCCGTCTTGGCCCTGGCGCTCGGATTCATCAGCGGACAGTGGGTGATGGCCGCGATCGCGCTGGGCGTCGCGCTCGCGCTCGCGCTCGGCGCCTTCGTCGAATCGGGCCCCGACTCCGCCAAGGAGGTGGCGCTGATCGGCACTCTGACGGGGATCGCGGTGGCCGGACGGCTGCTCGTCCATCCCTTTCCGGGCGTCCAGCCGATGACAGTGATCATCATCGCCAGCGGCGCCGCCTTCGGGCTACGGATCGGCGTCTCGGTGGGCGCCCTGGGCGCGCTCGTCTCCAACTTCTTCCTCATCCAGGGGCCCTGGACGCCGTGGCAGATGGCTCTCTGGGCGGCTTGCGGCGCGGTCGGGGCGCTGACCGCGCGGCTGGCGAGCCGGCGCCTGGCCTTCGCCCTGCTCTGCGCCGTGCTCGCGTTTGGCTTCTCGACGGCCATGGATGTCGCCTACTGGTGGTACGCCTACGCCCACACCTGGGCTGGGCTGACCGCGCAGGTGATCAGCGGCTTTGCCTTCACGCTGGCGCACGCGCTCGGCTCCTTCGCGGTCGCGCTCGCGGTCGGGCCCGAGCTCGTTCGCATGCTCGAGCGCTTCGGCCGCCGCCTGCACACCGAGATCGTCTGGGACGAGGCGCCGCTGCCTGGAGAACGGCGAGCGTATAACCGATACGCCGGCGCGAAGGATCTCTAATACGCCTCGGCGGAGGAGTCGAATTCGAGTTTGGTCGTCTTGTGCGCGACGGCGTCCACGCTCTGTACGACTTGGTAGCCACCGACCGTCAGCGTGAGCTTGTAGCGACCGGGTAAGACAGCGAAGGAGAAGTGACCTCTCGCCAAGGGCCTAGTAGCGTCGATCTTGTACTTGGCGCCCCAGATCGCTGCGATCGTACCCCCGAGTCAACCGCGAAACAGAGCCCGAAGCGTGCCGAAACTGTGCCTTTCCGCGGCCCCACAGAGCGGGGGAGACGGAGCCTGCCCGGCGCGCGGCGCGACCGCGGATAGCATGGGCCGAGTGGTCGCTTCTTCCTTTCCCGAGAACTACCTGAGCGAGCTGAACGAGACTCAGCGCGACGCGGTCCTGTCGACCGAGGGGCCGCTGCTCGTCATCGCCGGCGCGGGCTCGGGCAAGACGCGCGTGCTCACCCACAGGGTCGCCCATCTGATTCGCGCCTGCGGCGTCAAACCGCACGAGATCCTGGCCATCACCTTCACCAACAGGGCGGCGGCCGAGATGCGCTCGCGCCTCACAGTGCTGCTCGGGCCTCCGGCCGAGCGAGCTTGGATCATGACCTTCCACGCCGCCTGCGGCCGCATCCTGCGCGCGGAGATTCCGCGCCTCGGCTACCAGTCCAGCTTCACCATCTACGACCAGCCCGACCAGGTGCGCCTGGTCACGATCTGCCTGAAGGAGCTGGAGCGCGACCCCAAGCGCTTTCCGGCGCGCGGCATTCATTCGCAGATCTCGAACGCCAAGAACCGGCTCGTCGGCCCCGAGGAGTACATGTCCCGCGTCTCCTCCTTCTACGACCGCACCGTCGCGGAGGTGTACGAGCTCTACCAGCGCAAACTGTTCGAGGCGAGCGCGCTCGACTTCGACGACCTGCTCTACCTGACCGTGCAGGTGCTCGAGCGCTTTCCCGAGGCGCGCGAGCGCTGGCAGAAGGCCTTCCGCTACGTGCTGGTGGACGAGTACCAGGACACCAACCACGCCCAGTACCGGCTGCTGCAGCTGCTCGCCGCCAAGCACAAGAACGTCTTCGCCGTCGGCGACCCGGACCAATCGATCTACGCCTTCCGCGGAGCCGACATCCGCAACATCCTCGAGTTCGAGCGCGACTTCGGCGAGGCGCGCCAGATCGCGCTGGAGCAGAACTACCGCTCGACCATGTCGATCCTCGAGTCGGCAAACGGCGTGATCGTGCAGAACCGCGAGCGCAAGGAAAAGCGGCTCTGGTCGGAGTTGGGGGACGGCGAGCCGGTGCAGGTGGTGGAGGTCGAAGACGAGCACGCCGAGGCCCGCTACGTCGCCGCCGCGATCGCCGCGCTGGTCGACGAGGGCTACTCGGGCTCCGAGATCGCCATCTTCTACCGCACCAATGCCCAGTCGCGCGTGCTCGAGGACGTGCTCGTGCGCCAGGAGATCGGCTACCGCGTGGTCGGCGGCCCGCGCTTCTACGAGCGCGCCGAGGTCAAGGATCTGGTCGCCTACCTGCAGGCGATCGACAACCCGCTCGATGTCGTCTCGCTGCTTCGCATCGCCAACCGGCCGCGGCGTGGAATCGGCTCCACAACGCTGGCGCGCCTGCAGACCTTCGCCGACGCCCAGGGCATCTCGTTCTGGCAGGCGCTCGCACGAGCCGACGAGGCAGGCATCTCGACCGCCTCGCTGCGCGCCGTCAAGAGTTTCCACACGCTGATCCAGTCGCTCCAGTCGGCGGCGCAGGAGCTGGAACTGCCGGAGCTCGTCGAGGCGGTGCTGGAGCGAAGCGGCTACCTGGAGGCGCTTCGCGCCGAGCGCACGGTCGAGTCGACCGGCAGGATCGAGAACCTCGAGGAGCTGGTCGGAGTGGCGCGCGAGTTCGCAGTCCGCGACGACCACCCGGCCCTGGCCGAGTTCCTGCAGGAGATCTCGCTCTTCTCAGACTCCGACGCGCTGGCCGAGGAGCGAAGCGATGTCACCCTGATGACGCTGCACAACGCCAAGGGTCTCGAGTACCGGGTGGTCTTCATCATCGGCATGGAGGAGGGGATCTTCCCGCACTCCCGCTCGATCGAGGAGCAGGGGATCGAGGAGGAACGGCGCCTCTGCTACGTCGGCATGACCCGGGCGATGGAGCGGCTCACGCTCACTCACGCCTCCTCGCGTTCGCTCTACGGCCGCCACGACTACAACCTGCCCTCGCGCTTCCTCGACGAGCTGCCCGAGCGCTGGATCAAGCGCGATCGGCTGCGCGCCTCTTCCTGGTCGGGCTACAAGCCGCCGGCCGGAAGTGGCGCCACGCCGCGCAGCGACCTGCCCGAGCTGGCGACCGGCGACTCGGTGCGCCATTCCACCCTCGGCGAGGGAGTGGTCACTCGCATCGAGCCCGGCGGTGTAGTGACCGTCCACTTCGCGGGCGAAAACGGCGAACGGCGGCTGATGCTGGAGTACGCGCCGCTGGAGAAGATCGGATGAGCAGAGGCCGGCTCGCCAACGCGGTTGTCGCCCTGCTCATCCTCCTGGCCGCTTCGGCGTGTGGGGGTGGGAACGGCGCCCCGAGCACGAAGGCGAACGTCGCGACGGCGGGCTGCGCCGCGGCCCGCGTGCATTACCGGCCCTACGCCGGCATGCAGAAGGGCCTGAGGCCCTTGCCATGGATCTCCGCGTCAGCGCAGGCGAAGTTCGTCGGCCGGCTCGTCGGCCACCTCTTCTATTACCCGGCTCAGAAGGTCTGGCAGAGGAAGCGTCTGGCGCGATTTCGCATCTACAGCGGCGGACAGAGCCCTGACGGGCGCTTCAGCATGAAGATTCTCTGGCAGCTCAGGAGCGGAGGCGAGTCCGGGCCGAGCCTGCTGAGAATCAGGGGCAAGCGGCTCGACGGCAATGGATCGTTCTCACAGATCGCCGAGGGCGCTAATCAGTTCCCGTCCATCATCGACGTACCGGCGCCGGGCTGCTGGCGCTTGACGCTCAGAACCGACAATACGACCGGCCGCGTCACGGTTATCGCGCTCTCCCGCAAGTAGAGCGGGAAGATTTATGCAGTCTTAACCCGGTTCTCGCTATCCTCACGCCCGCTGGCTGCACCTACCGACAGCCTGAGCGAGCCATGACCATCGAGATCCGCACCTGCAAGGAAGACGAGTTCGCCGCCGGCATCAGCCCGATCTGGCAGTACTTCAGCGAGGACCCGAAGGAAGAGCTGATCGCGAACTTCCGCCGCATTCTGCCGGCCGATCGCATCTACGCCGCCTTCGACGGCAAAGAGGTGGTCGGCTCGACGAGCGCCTATCCGGTCCAGATGACGATCCCCGGCGGGCCGGTACCAACCGCGGGCATCACGCTCGTCGGCGTGCGCCCGACCCACCGGCGCCAGGGCATTCTGAGCAAGCTGATGAAGCAGCTGCTCGAGGGCGCGCACGAGCGCGGCGAGCCGATCGCGGCGCTCTGGGTGGCCGAAGAGACCATCTACGGCCGCTTCGGCTGCGGCCTCTGCTCGATCAACGCCGAGATTCGCATCGACCGCGCGCACACCCACTACCGCAAACACTGGGAGCGGACGCTCGCGGCGCGGCAGATAAAGAGCGAGGAGGCGATCGAGACCTTCCCCTCCGTGTACGAGCAGGTGGCGCCGCAGATCCCCGGCATGCTCTCGCGCACGCGCGACTGGTGGGAGGTCAGGCAGCTGCGCGACGACCCCGCCGAGCGGCACGGAGCGGGCCCCCTGCTGCGCGTCCTGTTCGAGCGCGAGGGCGAGCCGGCCGGCTACGCGCTCTACAGGCACCGCACCGAGTTCATCGAGGGCCGCTCGAACTCGACGCTCGAGGTCATCGAGGCGATCGGCAGCGACCTGGCCGCCACAGCCGAGGTCTGGCGCTACCTGTTCGACATCGACCTGATGGCACAGATCCACGTCGAGTACATGCCGATCGACCATCCGCTCTTCTTCCTGCTTGCCGAGCCGCGGCGGCTGCGCCTGCGCGCCCAGGACGGCCTCTGGCTGCGCCTGGTCGACGTGGAAGCGGCGCTCAGGGCGCGCTCCTACGCTTCCGACGAGCAGCTCGTGCTCGAGGTCGCGGACTCCTTCTGCCCCTGGAACGAGGGCTGCTACCGGATCGAGGAGGGCGAGGTCTCGCGCGCGAGCGGCGAGGCCGACCTGCGCCTCGACGTGCGCGAGCTGGCGACCGCCTTCATGGGCGGCTTCAGCTTCGCCCAGCTGCAGCGCGCCGGACTGGTCGAGGACCTACGCCCGGGCGGCATCGCCTGCGCCGACCGGCTCTTCGCGACGCCCGTGGCGCCGTGGTGCCCGGAGATGTTCTAAGAAGCTGCGCTTGTTCGGCGAAGTTCTCGCCGTGAGCTGTCGGGCGCTTGCGATTGCTGGCTAGAATGCCGCGACCGGGGCGGTTAGCTCAGTTGGGAGAGCACCAGCTCGACAAGCTGGGGGTCACTGGTTCAAGCCCAGTACCGCCCACCTCAGAAGCCCGCTGGAAACGGCGGGTTTCTTCATGTTCGGGCTCGCCATTGGTCGGAGCTGGTGCAACGACGATTGGCGGGTTTGTGCCCATTTGTGCCCATTCCACAGCGCGATCGAAGGCTTTCCGCTCCGATTTCGTGAGCTTCTCGCGGCGCTTCACGGCCATGGTGTAGGTCTTCATCGTGAAGTTCGGGTCCTCGTGTCCGAGCTGCGAACTCGTGTACGCGGTATCGTCAGTCACGGCCGTGTTCGAGCGGTCGAGACCGCGTCGCTAGGCGCTCGTTCGGCCGAGGCGAGAAGAGGCACGTCCGGGGGAATCGCCCTACAACCGCTCTTTCGATGTCTTGCCGGAGCGAGGGTCGTAGTCCCATAGCTCAGTTACGCCGTCGTCGTCGAGCAAGCGTCCTGGCGGCCAACGTGCCAGGTCGTCTGTTATCGGCCACACCCTCGCAGCAACACTCGTCGGTCTCTTGTACGCGACAACGGGTTTGCGATCGGTAGGTGCCCACACCTTGAAGACGAGCTGGCCGAGAGCGAGGACGAAGTCGTAGCTATGGCTGACGCTCCCGTCGGAACGACTCACGATCTCGTTCCACGCGTTTGCGGTTCCCGCTCCCGTCAGGCCGGACGAGGCAGAGCGCGTCGTTGCCGCACTTGTATGCGATCTCCCCCTTCGACCCCCACCCAGGCACCGGCGCTGACGACGCCAACGCCGCTGACGCGAGCGCGAGTCCCAGAAGCGCTGCTAGTGCCATTCCGCGTTGACCCCTCACTCTCTCATGCCCGTCATGGCAACTGATCGCCACCACTGAGAGAACTGGCGAGAGCCACGAAATCTCATCGAGCCTGGTGCTAGCCGCTGTGCGATGTCTGGCTGGGGAAATGTTTCCTTATGTTTGTTAAAACAAAATGGAATACTGTATATTCACTTTCAGTGAGTTATCGTGGTATTGAGTCTCGGTATCCGGAAGAAAGTTGACAGTAGAGGAGATGAAGCGCATGTTCAATGGCGCAAGTGGGTACCGGACGGTTCGATCGGTACTGCACTCAGCGGTAACACTTGGGGCGGCGTCAGCGTTGTTGGCGACCGGTTTGATGTTTGTCGTCTCAGCAACTCAAGCATCCGCTTCTTCCGGCGTGATCGCCGGGGTCGATTACGGCCCGCTGGTCGGGCTGATCGGCACCTGGAAGAGCGCCCCCAAAGGCGGCGTCGGCGTGGATGTCGCCCCCGGGCAGGCGGGCTCGACGGTGGGCAAGGGCAAGCCCGCAGTCACGCCTTTTTACGAGACGATTACGTACACCGCCGCTGGCGGCGCGGTCAATGCGAGCGCGCAGCATCTGGCGGCGCTGTATTACCGCCAGCAGGTATTCGCCAAGAGCAACAACAAGAAGTTCCACGACCAGACCGGGTATCTGATCTACGACAAGAAAGATC
>JADGPD010000040.1 GCA_017882615.1 Thermoleophilia bacterium | reverse complement strand
CAAATTCCATACCGCTAGACAGTATTGGCACCTTTGTCTCACCGGTCAACGGCTCGTCGATCCATGAGCCGGAGGAAACGATGCAAGCCCGAGCGAGCTACGGCCGGCCGGCCGCCGATCCCGCTCTGCCAGCGCTTTTCGAGCCGCCTCGGCCGCGCGACCTAAAGCGGGCTTATCGTCAGCTCCCAGAGGTCGTCTTCGATGCGGACTGCGCGGGCGAAGAAGTCGGCGCACTCCTCCTTGCCCATCCGCTCGAGCTCCGGGACGCTGGCGAGCGACTTTCTTCCGTCTACAACGAGATCGTGCTCGCCGCCCCTCACGGTCAGTTCGATCTCGTCGCCCGCCGCCTGGAAACGCCCGAGGTCGATTCCGCGTGCCGCGATCGCCCACAGATCGCCATCCTGGCGGGCGCCGAAGGCGCGATAGGGAGGTTGGATCTGTAGCTCGATCGCCTCGGCGAGCGGGGTAACGTCGCCTTCGGGAAATTGCGAGTCCATGAATATGTCGCCGTCCTCGACGGCGACGAAGCCGAGCTCGTCGGCGCCGGTCAAATCGGGCGCTTCGCCGGTCACGACGAGATCCCAGTTGCCGCGCGTGCGCGGAATCCCCACGAAGGAGAGGCCGCCGCGCTCGACGCTCATACCGGCGAGACCGGCTTCTGTCGGAGGCAGCGGCTCGGCCGGCCGTTCGGGCGTCGGCTCGGCCTCCGCGCCGAGATCGAACGCGGGCTTGGCCGGGCCTTCTTCCTCATTCCTTCGGTGCCACTTCACGATTGCGGCTCGATCAGTCCAAAGTTGCCGTCGCGGCGACGATACACAACCGCGACTTCGCTGGCCTCGCTGTTTCTGAAGACGAAGAAGTCGTGACCGATCAACTCCAGCTGGAGAACCGCTTCTTCAGGCGTCATCGGCTTGACGGCGAATTGCTTCGTCTTCACGATCAGCGGCTCGAGCTCGCCCGGCACCACGGGCGTGGCCTCGGACAGCGCCGAGTTGCCCGCGTGCGGATGGTGGTTGCGGCGCTTGTTCTGGTAGCGCTTGGCCTGGCGCTCGAGCTTGGCGACCAACTCGTCAATCGAGGCGCGCCAGTCGACGGAGCTCTCACGAGCGCGCAGGGTCGGGCCTTTTGTCCAGATCGTCGCTTCGGCAATGTGGTTGTCGGCGATCGAGGGATTCTTCTCCAAGGAGAGCTCGAGCTCCACCTTGGTTGGATCGGCGAGATGTCGCTCGAGCTTGCCGAGCTTCTCCTCCGCATAGCTGCGGATCGTTTCGTCCATCTCGACGTTCTTACCCTTGATCTGAAGCTGCATCAGGCGCTCCTTAGTTTCCGAGATGTGGCGGGCTTGCAGCCCGTCCGATCCATGAGCAACAGCCGGCGACGGCAACTGACGCCACCTCATGCGTCCGGTCTATGTGTCTGATCTTCGTTCGAAGCACTTGCCGCTAATCCGGACGGTCGCTCTTCTTGCTTTCACTCTACCCCGCTCTAGCTTTCTCGAACAGCCCTCGCAAGGGCTATCACCTCGACACGATGACAACCGGCTCGGCGCAGAGCGCCGGCACAGACCGAGGTCGTGGCGCCGCTGGTGTAAACGTCGTCGATCAGGCAGACACGAGGGGGCGGGCTGGCGCCGCGCCGGGGCGCGAAAGCGGCTGCGACATTTCGGCTGCGCTCGCTGAGCGCGAGGCCGCGCTGGCGCCGCGGTGAGCCCACCCGGTCGAGCAGGGAAACGAACGGCAGCTCCCAGATGAGCGCCAACTCGAGCGCCAGCGACCGGGCCGGGTGAAAGCCGCGCGAGAGAGCCCGCTCGTGCTGCGCGGGCACGCAGGTGAGCGCCTGAACCTGCGGGGGCGGGACAGCCTCGGCGACCAGCTCGGCCAACACGACAGCCAGACGCCGCAGGCCGCGTTCCTTCCAGGCCCCCACCACTCGCGGGACGGCGCCGGCGTAGAGAAGCGCCGAGCGTGCGCTGGCAAAGGAGATTCGCCGGCCGGCGCATTCCAGGCAACGGGCCACCGGCCAGGCGGTCGGCGCGCCGCAACGCTCGCAGATGGGGCCGCACAGTCGCGGCAGGCGCTCGCGGCAGCGCTCGCAGAGCTCGCTCCCGGGCTCGCCGCAGGCGGCGCAGCGCAGGGGAAGTAAAAGCTCGAGCAGAGACACACGTTTACGCTAGAGCGAAGAGCGTGTCTCCTTTGAGTTTTCTCTGTGGCGGATCTGCGCGACCGGCCGCTACCGCGTCGCGCAGGCGCCGGCGTCTGTCACGCTGACCCGGGCAGAACGGCTCAGCACCGCACCCAGCTTGGATCTGATCGCGGGCTCGTCAACCGTCGCCGAGCAAAGCGCGGCCGCGCAGCAACTCATCGGCCTCGCGCAGCTGATCGCTACTGCCGATGTCGAGCCAGTCCTCGGTAAACACGAAGCCGTAGACGGGCTCGCGCGGACAGAGCCAAGCCAGAAAGTTACCTGGCTGATCGGGCGAGTTACCTTCCGCGAGATAGCGATCGATCAGCGCCGAATGTTCGCGCGCGTAGACGTAGGCGGCGGTAGCTATCAAGTCGCTCGCGGGCCGCTCGGGTTTCTCGACGAAATCGATCACCCTCCCCTCGGGCGAGAGCTCGACGACGCCGTAGGAAGAGATCCGCTCGACGTCGGTACAGCGCTGAACGGCCACACAACTCGCGCCCACCTTGGAGCGCCAGAACTCGACCATCGCGGCGAGCGAGAAGTCGAACAGGTTGTCGCCGGCGATCACGAGCAGGTCGTCGCTTTCCAGGCCCGCTTGTTCGAGTACGAAACGCACGTCGGCGATCGCGCCCAGGCGCTCCTCGTTGCAGCGCGAGCCGTCGTCGTGGACGAGCGGGCGCAGCCGGCCCTGGCGCGAGCTCGCCCAGCGTTCGAAGTCGGCGGCAAAGCGCGAGTTCGAGACGACGTACAGCTCGTCCACCGCGCTCGTCTCGTCGATTCGATCGCAGAGGTAGTCGATCATCGGCCGGCCGGCGAGCTCGAGCAGCGGCTTGGCCGTCTCGTCGGTCAAAGGACGCAACCGAGTTGCGTAGCCGGCTGCCAGCACTAGCGCCTTCATCTCTCTAGATCCTACGCTCGGCACCGACGCCGTCCGGCGCCGCTGCGATCAGGTTCCTTCGTTCCAGCTCGAGAGGTAGCGCACCTGCTCCTCGGTTAGCACGTCGATCTCGATATCCATCGTCGCCAGCTTGAGGCGCGAGATCTCCTCGTCGATCAGCGTGGGCACGTCGTAGACCTTGTGCTCGAACTCGCCCTGATGCTGCATCACGTACTCGGACGCGAGCGCCTGGTTGGCAAACGACATATCCATCACCATCGCCGGGTGCCCCTCGGCGGCCGAGAGGTTGATCAAGCGCCCCTCGGCGAGCACGTAGACGCGGCGGCCGTCGGAGAGCGCGAACTCCTCGACGAACTCCCTGACCTCGCGTGTGCTGCTTGCTCGCTTCCTGATCGACGGTATATCGACCTCGACGTTGAAGTGCCCCGTGTTGGCCAGAATGGCTCCGTCGCGCATCCGCTCGACGTGCTCGCCGGTGATCACGCTTTTGTCTCCGGTCGCCGTGATGAAGACCTGGCCTGTCTCGGCCGCGCGCTCCATCGTCATCACCTCGAAGCCGTCCATGACCGCCTCGAGCGCCTTCAGCGGATCGATCTCGGTGACGATCACGTGTGCCCCCATGCCCTTGGCGCGCATGGCGACCCCGCGCCCGCACCAGCCGTACCCGGCCACTACCACCCTGCGCCCCGCGAGGAGAACGTTGGTTGCGCGAATGACTCCGTCGAGCGTTGACTGGCCGGTGCCGTAACGGTTGTCGAACAGGTGCTTGGTGAGCGCCTCGTTGACGGCGATGATCGGATAGGCGAGCCGCCCTTCCTTCTCGAGCGCCTTCAGCCTGATCACGCCGGTCGTCGTCTCCTCGGTGCCGGCGATGACCTCCGAAAGCTGCTCGGGGCGCTTGCCGTGCAGGAAGCTGATCACGTCGGCGCCGTCGTCCATCGTCAGCTCGGGATGCGTGTCGCAGGCCGCTTCGATATGCGCGTAGTAGGTGTCGTTGTCCTCGCCTTTGATCGCGTAGGTCGAGATTCCGTATTCACCTACGAGCGCGGCGGCAACGTCGTCCTGCGTCGAGAGCGGATTGGACGCGCAGAGCGCGACCTGGGCGCCGCCGGCCTTGAGCGTGCGCATCAGGTTGGCGGTCTCGGTGGTGACGTGGAGGCACGCGGCCACGCGCTTTCCCTCGAGCGGCCGCTCCTTCTCGAAGCGCGCGCGGATGGCCCGCAGTACAGGCATCTCCCGCTCGGCCCACTCGATCCTGCGCACACCCTCGGCAGCCTGCCCGAGGTCCTTGACATCGTGCTCTACCTTCGTCAACTCGCTCCCCTTCCAACTCGTGATTGCGCGTCCTCGAGCCTAGTCGAAGTTCGACTAGGCTCAGCGCTCTGAAGTGCCCTCTCGCCCGTAGAGATCTTCCAGTCGGACGACGTCGTCGAGCTGCGTCGTCGAGACCTCGAATACGGTCGTATCCTCGATCGCTTTCAAGCGATGCACCGTTCCCGGCTTGAGGTGAAAGGCAACGCCGGGTCCGATGATCTCGCGATTCGTCACGGCGCTACCGGCCAGGGCCAGCTCGACCTCGGCTCGCCCTGACTGGAAATACCACGTCTCGTCCTTTTGGTTGTGGAACTGCAGGCTGAGCGCATTACCGGCGCGAACAAAGAGGATCTTGCCCACGTACTGATCGGTCTTGGCCCAGATCTGCTCCCAGCCCCACGGTTTCTCGATCCGCTCCTGCTTGTACACGAATGCGTCGAGGCCTTCAAAGTTTGATGAGGAGAGGTTCGTCATATCGGCGCTCACATCCAGGTCGGCGGGTTTCGGGGCGCGCCCATTTTAGAGCCTGGCGAGCAAAGGGCGCGGGTTGGGTCGTGCGGCGGCGTCCGAGCTCACTCGAGCCAGTCGGGATGAGCCGTGACGTAGGCGTCGGCTGCCTGTAGCTGCTTGGGCGTGTTGACGGTGAGCCAGATCCCGTCGTGGCGGAAGGCAAACAGACGTCCCTCGCGCGCCAGCTCGGGGAAAGTCGTTCGCTCGTGGTCGCCGCGCTCGGGGAAACGCTCCAGCGCCTCGGGCTCGAGCACGTACAGCCCGACGTTGACCCAGTGCGGCAGCCGCGGCGCCTCCTCGCTGAAGCCCGAGACGAAACCGTCGTCGCGCAGCTCGACCAGGCCGAAGGGCGAGACGAGCGGCGCAACGGTCACCGTCGCCGCCGCTCCCGACGCGACGTGCGCCGCGTAGAGCCGGCCCAGGTCCACGTCGAGTAGCTCGTCGCCGTTCATGGCAAAAATCGCGCCTCTTTCTTTCAGCTCCTTCGCCGCGAAGCGAATGCCGCCGCCGCGACCGAGCGGCTCCGGCTCCTCGACGGGAACGATCTCCAGCCCGAGCCCGCCGAGCGCTGATGCAAACTCGGCGCCCCTTCCGGACGCGCAGGCGAGTATCACTCGCTCGACTCCGGCCGCGCCCAAACGCGTGATTTGATGGGCGACGAGCGGGCGCCCGCAGATCTCTACCAGCGGCTTCGGTTTGCCTTTCGCGGCTTCGCCGAGGCGCTCGGCCTTGCCACCAGCAAGGATGATCGCCTCGCGAGGAGTCACTCCGCTTGCGGTTCGGAGAGCTTGGCTTTGCCGGAATCGGTGTTGCAGTGTCCCGGCCGCCCCACGCAGTCGTAAGCAAACCCGGCCGCGCAGACCTGATCGGGATCGAGCAGGTTACGACCGTCGATGATCAGAGGATTTCGCATCGCGCTGCGCACCGTCTCGGAAGCGAGCTCTCGCAGTTCCTTCCACTCGGTGACGATAACGGCGGCATCGGCGCCTGTGACGGCTTCGAGCACGCTGTCGCAGATTTGCGCCCCCTTCAGATAGCTGTCGCGACCTGCCAGCGGGTCCCAGGCCCTGACCTCGGCGCCTTCGGCGAGCAGGCGAGAGCCCAGCACGATCGAGGCGGCTTCGCGCATGTCGTTGGTATCGGGCTTGAAGGTGAGTCCGAGAATGGCGATCGACTTGCCCTCAAGCGAGCCGAGATGCTTCTCGAGCTTGCCGACGACGCGCCGCTTCTGCAGCTCGTTCACCTCGATCACGCTCGAGAGAAGCTGGAAGTGGTAGCCGGAGTTACCCGCCAGCTGCTTGAGCGCAGTTACGTCCTTGGGGAAGCAGCTGCCGCCGTAACCGATGCCGGCGTGCAGGAAGTGCGGCCCGATCCGGCGATCGAGGCCCATACCTTCGGCGACCTGCTCCACGTCGGCCCCGGTCAGCTCGCAGACGTTGGCAATCTCGTTGATGAAACTGATGCGTGTTGCCAAAAAAGCGTTCGAGGCCAGCTTGATCATCTCGGCCGAGGGCACGTCGCTGTAGACGATCGGCGCGTCGATACCCGCGTAGAGGGCGCCAACGCGCTTTCCGTCGGCGGGATCGAAGGAGCCGACCACGATGCGGTCGGGATGGAGGAAATCCTCGATCGCCCGGCCTTCGGCCAGGAACTCCGGGCTGGAGGCGTAGCCGAGGTGGCCGAGCCCGCGATCTTCGAGCGCAGAGCGCACCTTCTCGCCGGTGCCCGCCGGGACGGTGCTCTTCATGATCAGGATCGCGCGCCGCTCGAGCGGCGGCAGCTCGTCGACGACCGCCCAGACGGCCGAGAGATCGGCGTCGCCGGAGTAAGTCGGAGGCGTGCCGACGCAGATGAAGAGGAAGTCGGCCTGGTCGGTGACGTCGCTCAGCTCGAGCGTGAAGCTCATGCGCTCCTTGTTGCGCTCGAGCAATTCCGTCAAGCCTGGCTCGTAGATGGGAACTTCGCCGGCCTCGAGCAGCGCAATTCGCTCGGGCACGACGTCGCGGACGATCACGCGGTGGCCGAGATCGGCGAAGCAGGCCCCCGTGACCAGCCCCACCCAGCCGGCACCAATGATCCCGATCGTTTCGCCGCCAGAGCTCATGCGCGGCCAAGCTTACTCAAGCGCGAGAGCCGCTCGCACGACAAAACTGCTCAGCCGTGAAAAGCGCGAGTTACTAGCGCAGCGAGCCGCTGGTCGGGCGCAGGCCCCTGGCGATGGCGATCATCGTCTCGTTCGAGAGGAAATTGTCGAGGGTGTTGGTCACCCAGTACGTGGCGCCGTTCTCGCGCAGGACGATCATGTGCAGCAAACCGCTTTGGTAGTAGTAGTCGAACGTGCGCCCGCCCCTGACTTGCGTGACGTGCGTCTCGCCGAGTATCGGCGCGTCTGTGAAGGCCGTCTCCTCGATCGACCAGTAGGCGGTGAGATAGCCCGGCAGCTTGAAGGTCAGGCGAAGCGCCGTCTGCTTGGCGGCGATGCGATAGACGCGAGGCGGCGAATCTGCAGGCACAAACGAATAGCTCGCCACTTTGGACGGGTATTCGAGCCGGAAGCGGAAGCGCCGCTGGTCGCCGCGTATGCTGGCCGACGTCAAGCCGGGATTAGTCGTGACCCTGGGCGCCTGGACGGTAGGCACTTCGGTCTTCGGCTTGATCGGGGGCAGCGTACCGTCGAAGGTCTGGCCGACCGCCGCGACCAGCATGGCGCCGTTCGCGAGCGACGCGACGCTGGGCACCATCGTCTGGACCGTCCCCGCGTCGAAGAACGTCAACAGCTTCTCCGCCGCCGCCTTGGCCTTGGCCTGAGCGGGGTCGTAGTAGACGATCGTGTGCCAGAGCCGCGTACCGGGGTAATCGGCGGCCACGCCGCCGGTGGGCTGAACGGTCTTGTAGCCGCGCAGGGCAAGGCCGGTTGAGGTGCCGGCTGCCATCCCCGCGGTGTCGCCCGCGTTCAGCACGAGCACGGTCGTCTTCTCGGGTGCGGGCGCCGCGTCGGCCGGCGAGCTGGCATGACCGACCTTGTTTTGGACAGCGGCGAGCCCGTCGACGGTCAGGTCAGGGCTCGTGAACTGATCGACCGCGTTGGCGACGGTGGTCGGCGAGGCGACCAGGTCAGAAGAGCCGTCGGATGCGTTCGTGACGTTGCCGAGCTTGACCTGAACGACGCTTCCGCCCGACAGGCCGTGGATGAGTTGCGCGTAGCCGAGCAGCGTGCGAGCCGGAATCGAGCCGCCGCCCTTGTTGCCGGTCTCGACGTTCGCCGCGATGGTGTTGATGATGCTGGGGTAGTCGGTGAACGACAGCTTGGAGAACTGCTGGCGGAAGGAGCGGATGAACGCCTGCTGGCGAACGATCCTGTAGAGATCGGAGTCGCCGTGGCGGTAACGGGCGAAGTCGAGCGCCTGCTGGCCGCGCAGGCGCTGGTAGCCGGGCTGGAGGTTGATCGCGGCCCAGCCGGTTCCCGGCGGGTTGTAGTAGCGGCGATCGACGTCGATCCAGACGCCGCCCATCTTGTTGACGATGTCCTTGAAGCCGCGGAAGTTGACGGCCACGTCGTAGTTGATCGGCAGTCCGGTCAGCGCCTTCACGGTCAACACGGCGCCAGTCAACCCGCATTGGCTAAATGC
Source organism: Thermoleophilia bacterium (assembly GCA_017882615.1). Lineage (GTDB taxonomy): Bacteria > Actinomycetota > Thermoleophilia > Gaiellales > Gaiellaceae > Fen-549. Next base: position 9,441 of record JADGPD010000040.1, on the reverse strand, counting down.
CGCGTTGATCTTGCCGGTGCCGAAGGAGGAGTTGGGATCGCAGTACAGCGGCACGCTCAGGTCGCGCGGGAAGGAGAGCAGCGAGATGCTCTGAGAGCCCTTGCGCGGATCGAGGCGAACGAGCATCACGGTGTCGGTGCGACCCCGGTCTCCGACTGCTCCTCGGCGCTTGTCGTAGCCGACCACAAGGGCTATCACCGGCTGGTTCGGAACCACGACGTCGAGTTGCCTCTCGCTGACTTTCGTATCTTTCGTCTTGGCCGCGGTCTCGCCGATCTTCTCGTTCGCCCAGAGGTAGAGACCACCGGCGGCGCCGCCGGCGACAATCGCGACGAAAAGCGCCGTGTTGAGCAAAAAGCGTCCGATGCCGCGCAGGATCCGCCCATTCGCGGGCGGCTGCTCGTAGCGACTGATCTTGCTACGTGCCGGAAGAGCCGAAGCGGCACGGCCGTTGCCCGTGACCTGCTCCCAGCGTCCGATCCTTCTCTTTAGCGTCGTCCGCATACGAAAAAAGCGAGACGCGCATCCGCGCGTTCGAGGCCGTCAGCATAGCTGCCATCACGGCCGGCCCAACGAGGCAGCCAGCTATCGTCGCTAGCGACCGCGTGCGGCCAGCTGGTTCTCGGCGTGCTTGATCTTCTGCTCGATGCGCCAGCGGTCGCCTTCGCCTTCGCCGCTTTCCAGGCGTCCGAGCTCGGCTCTCGCCTCCTCGAGCTGGGCGGTCGCGCGGGAGGGATCGATCTCGCGCACGTCGACCGCATCGTCGACGAGAACGAGCGCCCGGTTCGTGTGCACCTCGAAAAACCCGGGTCCGGTGGCCAGCTCGAGCTTCTCGCCGCTCGGAAGATGAATCCGGGTCAGGCCCGATTCGAGCAGCGCCTCGAGCGCCACGTGCCGCGCCAGTACCCCGATCTCGCCCGCCTCGCCCGGGACGATGAGCATCTCGGCCTCACCGTCGAAGACGGCTCGCTCGGGCGTTACCACCGAGACGCTGAATGGCTTGTGCTCGGCCATCCGGCTAGGCCGTCGCGCCGGCCGGCGTTTGCTTGCGCTCGACCTCGGCCTTCTCGAACACCTGGTCGATCGTGCCGCTGAGCATGAAGGCCTGCTCGGGCAGCTCGTCGCACTCGCCGTCGATGATCGCGCGGAAGCCTGCGATGGTGTCGCCGACCTTGACGTACTCGCCCGGGATGCCGGTGAAGACCTCGGCGACGAAGTTCGGCTGCGAGAGGAAGCGCTCGATGCGCCGCGCCCGCTGCACGATCAGACGATCCTCGTCGGAGAGCTCGTCGATACCGAGGATGGCGATGATGTCCTGCAGATCCTTGTAGCGCTGAAGGATTCGCTGCACCTCGGTCGCCGTGCGGTAGTGCTCGTCCGAGACGACGCCCGGCTGCAGGGCGCGGGAGGTCGAGTCGAGTGGATCGACCGCCGGGTAGATGCCCTTCTCGGCGATCGAGCGGGCCAGCACGGTGGTCGCGTCGAGGTGGGCGAAGGTGTTTGCCGGCGCCGGGTCGGTGAGGTCGTCGGCGGGAACGTAGAGCGCCTGCACCGAGGTGATCGCGCCGGTGCGGGTGGAGGTGAGGCGCTCCTGCAGCTGGCCCATCTCGGTGGCCGAGGTCGGCTGGTAGCCGACGGCGCTCGGCATGCGGCCGAGCAACGCCGAGACCTCGGAGCCGGCCTGGACGAAGCGGAAGATGTTGTCGATGAAGAGCAGCACGTCCTGACCGTTCTCGCGGAAGTACTCGGAGACGGTAAGTGCTGAGAGAGCGACGCGCAGGCGCGCTCCGGGCGGCTCGTTCATCTGCCCGTAGACGAGCGCGACCTTGTCGATCACGCCCGACTCGTTCATCTCCAGCCAGAGGTCGTTGCCCTCGCGCGTGCGCTCGCCGACGCCGGCGAAGACCGAGACGCCGCCGTGCTGCTTGGCGATGTTGTGAATCAACTCTTCGATCAGCACCGTCTTGCCCACGCCGGCGCCGCCGAAGAAGCCGATCTTGCCGCCCTTGATGTACGGCGTGAGCAGATCGATGACCTTGATGCCGGTCTCGAAGATCTCCAGCTTGGGCGAGAGATCGCGGAAGGAGGGCGGGTCGCGGTGGATCGGCCAGCGCTCCATGTCGGCCGGCGGCGCCTCGCGCTCGTCGATCGCCTGCCCGAGCACGTTCCAGAGCCGGCCCAGCGTCTCCTGACCCACGGGAACGGTGATCGAGGCGCCGGTGTCGATCGCGAGCGCCCCGCGCGCGAGCCCGTCGGTCGATTCCATGGCCACGGCTCGCACCCGATCGTCGCCCAGATGCTGCTGCACCTCGGCGGTGAGCGTCCTGGACTGTTCGCCCTCGATCAGAGGCGCGATCTCGATCTCCAGCGCGTTGTAGATCGCCGGGAGCTGACTCCCGAAGGCAACGTCGATCACGACGCCCTTGACCTCGATCACTCTGCCGGTATTGGCGGCGTCTTTCTTTGGCTCGGTCATCTCTCTCCTACGACGAGGCAAACTCGATGTAACAGGCGGTTGGTGCTTGTACAGGCACCGCGCGCCAGTCTAGCCCACGCGTTTGTCCGACGAACGGTCGGTCTGCGGCGGGCGAAGGTCGTGTGTGAAACGCTAGGGCAGCCAGACCACGGCCGCGCTCGCATACTGCTGCTGCGGCTGCGGCGAGAGCGAGTAGGTGACCGGCGACAGCCTCACCGCGTTGGAGACCGTCGCGGCCGGGCTGATACCGCGAGGGCCCGCATTGACCGAGCCCTGAAGCGCCACCAGACCGAGCGAGGCGACGATCATCGCCGCCGCGGCGGGGAAGCCGGTTCGAACGATCCGGCGCCGCAACGGCAGGTGCGGTAGCGACGAGACCGTGGGCGCCTCCAGCGGAAGGCCTCTGAGCGCGCAGGTGATCGCTTCGATCACGGCGCTCCTGCGCGCGCAAGCGGGACACTCGCGGACGTGGTGCTCCAGCTTGTGACTCTCCAGAGGCGTCAGCTCCTGATCGAGCGAGAGCGAGAGCAGCGCCATGGCGTCGGCGCACGCATTCTTTCCGTTTAGCGGACTCACGTCGATAATGACGGCCAGTCCGCCCGATTGTTAGAGAACGATAAGAAACGCAACCTAAACGGCGTCCTTGTCCGCTTCACGCACGTCGGGTTGAGGCCCGTAATCGCCCGTGTGGAGCCAGGCTAGCGCCTCTTCGCCGGTCGCAAAGACGCGTAATCGAAACGGCAACTGCTTCTCGGCATGAGCCTCGAACATCCGCGCCAGCCCGAACTTCAGCGAGGAGCCGGCGACAACGGCACAGAGCCCCGGCCCGATCGCCTCGGCAAATGGAAGGTGGACGCCCACCAACTCTTCGACGTCGTGAGCCGTGAGGTGGCCGGCGTCTAGCTCGGAGTGATCGCTGAGAACATCCATGCCCGGTCGCCAGCGCCGATCGGAAACGAGAGCGCTCAGGTAGGCGAAGAATCCCTCGGCGCTCGCCAGGCCCCGTGTCCTCACAACCGCAAGATCCGAGTCAGCGTCAAACGTAATCTTGAATTCCATGGCCGGAGTCTGACAAAAAGGCCTGCAAAACACAATAGCTGCGAATAAATACCCCTCGATCGCCCAGACAACTTCTGAAACCCAAGAACGCCCTTTCCACGGTCGCCGCGACCGACCTGCGCGGGCGCGCCTCAGCCGACTAAAGTCTGGCGACTTTCGTCGGTGAAAAGCGGCTTTACCTCTGGCCGCCGCGACCGACCTGCGCGGGCGCGGCTCACAAAACGCTATCCCCCGGCCTTCGCTTTCCAACCGCCGAAAGTCGCCATGCCCTCCGCAGGAGGGCGGACTTTCGGCGGAAACGGAGCGACCGACATGGCGGGCGCGGCCCACAAAACGTCATCCCCCGACCTATCCGCCTCGAACACTGACCACAACCGCGGCTAGCCGAGTGCGCATCTAGGAGCAGGCGAGGAATCCGCGCCAAAGGCGCGGTTCATCGCCCATTTGAGTCCCCGGCGAAAGTTTAGGCCCGCTCCGCGGGCCGACTTTCGCCGGTTAAAGGGCGTCTGCCCCGGCCACGACCTCGAGAATCTCCTGCGTGATCGACGCCTGGCGGGCGCGGTTCATGATCAGCGTCAGCAGATCGATCAGCTCCTCGGCGTTCTTCGAGGCGTTGCGCATGGCGCTCATGCGCGCACCGTGCTCCGAGGCCGCCGACTCGAGCAGCGCCCGGAAGATCTGGGTCTCCAGATATGCCGGAATAAGCCGCGCGAGGATCAGCTCCGGATCGGGCTCGTAGAGCACCTCTCCGCGCACGGGCGGCGGCATCGCTCCCTCGTCGAAGCCCTCCAGAACCTGTCTCGGAAGCGGCAGGATCTCCTGCTCGACAACGGTCTGCACCATCGCGGTGCCGAAGCGGTTGTAGACGAGCAGCACGGCGTCCACCCGGGCGCTGGCGTAGATCTCCGCCAGGCGATGTGCCAGCGCCTGGGCGTCGGCGAACTCCGGCCGGTCGCTGAAGCCGGTCCAGGCGGTGTCGATCTCGCGCCTTCGGAAGCGCAGCGAAGAGCGGCCGCGCTTGCCGGCGACCAGCCATTTGACGGCGATTCCCTGGGCCTGGAGGTCGTGCTCCAGCGCGAACGATCTGCGCAGCACCTGGGCATTGAAGGCGCCGGCCAGTCCCCGATCGCCGCTCAGCGGCACGAGCGCAACGGTGCGCGTCTCGCGATCCTCGAGCAAGGGCAGCCCGTGCACGTTCCCGAGCGCCTGAGCCGTGCTGGTGATCAGCTCGAGCATGCGGTCGGCGTACGGGCGCATGGCCATGATCCGCTGCTGCGAGCGCCTGAGCTTGGCGGCCGAGATCAGCTCCATCGCCTTGGTGATCTTGTGCGTCGAGCCAACGGTGCGGATACGCCGCTTGATGTCTTGCTGTGAAGGCATGAGGTCGGGGCCCGGAGGGCTAGATCACCAGGCCCGTTTCCTCCTCTACGTTGAAGGCCTTGCCGAAGCGCTGCAGCTCCGTCTCCAGACGAGCCGCCAGCTCGTCCGAGAGCTCGCCGGACTCGCGAATCTCCTTCAGAATCGTTCCCTCGCTGCGTAGCTGCTCGCGCAGCTCCTCCTGGAAGCGCGGCACCTGGCTGGGCGGGACGCTGTCGAGGAAACCGTGGATGCCGGCGTAGATCGCCGCCACCTGCTCCTCCACCGGCCAGGGCTGGTACTGAGGCTGGTTGAGCGTGGCCACCATCCGCTGGCCGCGGGCCAGCGTCTGCAGCGTCGCCGGGTCGAGCTCGGAGCCGAACTGTGCGAAGGCCTCGAGCTCGCGGAAGGAGGCGAGGTCGAGACGCAGGCGGCCGGCCACTCGCTTCATCGCCTTGGTCTGCGCATTCGAGCCCACGCGCGAGACCGAGATGCCGACGTTGATGGCCGGGCGGATGCCCGAGTAGAAGAGGTCGGACTCGAGGAAGATCTGCCCGTCGGTGATCGAGATGACGTTGGTCGGGATGTAGGCGGACACGTCGCCGGCCTGGGTCTCGATTATCGGCAGCGCGGTGAGCGAACCGCCGCCGAGCTCGTCGGAAAGCTTGCAGGCGCGCTCGAGCAGCCGCGAGTGCAGGTAGAAGACGTCGCCGGGGAAGGCCTCGCGCCCGGGCGGGCGACGAAGTAGCAGCGAGAGCTGGCGATAAGCGTCGGCGTGCTTGGAGAGGTCGTCGTAGATACAGAGCGCGTGACGGCCCGAGTAGAGGAAGTGCTCGCCGATTGCGCAGCCGGCGAAGGGCGCCATCCACTTGATCGGGGCGGCCTCGTGGGCGGCGGCGTTGACGATCACCGTGTACTGCATCGCGCCGGCCTCCTTCAAGCGCTCGTACACCTGGGCGACGGTCGAGGCTTTCTGCCCGATCGCCACGTAGATGCAGATCATGTCCTTGCCGGCCTGGTTCAAGATCGTGTCGACGGCGATGGCCGTCTTGCCGGTGCCGCGGTCGCCGATGATCAGCTCGCGCTGGCCGCGACCGATCGGGATCATCGAGTCGACCGCCTTGATCCCGGTCTGCAGCGGCTCCTTCACCGGCTGGCGAGCGATCACGCCCGGCGCCTTGAGCTCCAGCGAACGGCGCTCGCTCGTGGTGATCGGGCCGCCGCCGTCCAGCGGGTTGCCGAGCGGATCGATCACGCGGCCCAGCATCTCGTCACCGACTTGAACGCTGGCGACGCGCCCCGTGCGGCGCGCGCTCGAGCCCTCGGAGAGCTTTTCCCACTCGCCGAACAGCGCGGCGCCCACGTTGTCTTCCTCCAGGTTGAAGGCGACACCGACGATGCCGTGGTCGAACTCCAGCATCTCCAGCGCCACGCAGCTCTCCAGCCCGTGCACGCGCGCGATGCCGTCGGCAACCTGCAGCACAGTGCCGGTCTCGGAGAGATCGGTCTCGATCTCGAACTGCTCGATCCTCTGCTTGAGGATCGAGGTGATCTCTTCAGGTCGCAGCTTCACGTCTCTCCTCAGCTCCTTGTTTCGACAAGCTCGGTACGAAGTTTCTCAATACGGCCGCGGATGCTGGCGTCGAGGCGCAGCGAGCCCGCTCGAACGATCAGACCGCCGATCATCGACGGGTCGACGTGGCGCCGGGCCTCGACCTGGCGCCCGGTGGCGGTCTCGATCCTGCCGATCAGAGCGCTCGCCTCCTCTTCGGTCAGTTCCTGGGCCGTGGTCACGACAACGCGCAGGCGCTTCTCGCCCGCCGCCACTAGCACCTCGAACTCGCGCACGATCTCCTCGAGCGCGGTGATCCGTTCCTTCTCGGCCAGCAGGCGCAGGAAGTTGTGCACCAGCGGCTCCTCACCGGCCAAAAGGTCGTCGAGCAGCGCGACCTTGGAGGCCGAGTCGAGCTCGGGATTGGCCAGCACGCTTCGTAGCTCAGGCACCTCGCGCTCGGCCTCGAGGAAGCCGGCCAGGGCGCCCCGCACCTCGGTCAGGCGCTCGGCGTCGAAGGCGGCCTCGTAGAGCGCCTGGGCGTATTTTCGCTCGGCGATTCCCACTAGTGGTCTCCTCTACGGGCACGGCTGTGAACGTCTGCCGATTTCGTGTCGATTTCGTGCCGGTCGTTCCCGCGTTTCGTGTCAGCGACGAGTTCCACTAGTTCCGGTTCTCCTCCAGGGCCGAGAAGTCGAGTTCCTCGACGGCGCTGTCGATCAGGCGGCGATGGTCTTCAGGGGTGAGCAGGTTGGCGGTCACCTTGGCGGTGGTGATCAGCGTCAGCTCGGCGATCTCGTTCTTGATCTGGTCGAGCGCGCGCTGCGTCTCGGCCGAGATCTGACGCTCTGTCTCGGCCAGGCGGCGCGAGCGGTCGGCGTCGAGCTCGGAGCGGCTTCGCTCGCTCAGCGAGTCCGCGACCTTGCGCGCGTCCTCGAGGATCTGCTCGGCCTGGGTACGCGCTTCGACCAGCATCTGCCGGTGCTCGTCGAGCAGCTTGGCCGCTTCGTCGCGAGCGGTCTCGGCCTGCTCGACCGAACGAACGATGCGCGCGCGGCGCTCGTCGATCATCTTCTGGATCTGGGAAAACGCGAAGCGCTTGAGGATCCAGAAGGTGAGCAGGAAGAAGATGACCGTCCAGATCATCAAGCCCGGGACGATCTTGGTCAGCGGGCTGGAGCTCGCCAGTATCGGTGTCAGCTGCGTCATCACTTGACGAGAACGAAGCCGAGGAAGCCGCCGATCAGACCGTAGAAGACGACAGCCTCGGTGAGCGCGAAGCCGAGCCACATGATTCCCTGCAGCTCGCCGCGCAGCTCGGGCTGGCGGGCGACCGACTGGATCATCGAGCCGAAGACGACGCCGATGCCGATGCCGGCGCCGAGCGAGCCCAGCCCCATGCCGAGGCCGAAGCCGAGCGCCTGCGCGGCCTTGACGACACTTCCCGAAGTTGCAGCTAGGACCATTGCAAGCACTGGTTCCTCCTTAGTGGGACGGCTCGATCGCCGAGCCGATGTAGATGGCGGTGAGGATGGAGAAGATGAAAGCCTGGATCGTGACGACGATCCCAACCTCGAAGAGGTAGAAGAGCAGAGCCATAACAAAAAACGGCGGGACAGCAATGTACGCCGTGACGCCGCTCAGGATGAAGATCAGGCCGATCGAGATCAGGATCAGCATGTGCCCGGCGAGCATGTTGGCGTAGAGGCGGACGCTCAGGCTGACGACGCGGAAGATGTGCGAGACCGTCTCGAGAAGGGCCATGATCGGCACCATCGGCTTGGGCACGCCGGCCGGGACGAAGCTCTTCAGGTAGCCGATCCCGTTCCAGCGAAAGCCCTCGATGTGGGTGAAGATCACGCTCATCAGCGCGAGGACCAGCGTGACCGAGAGCTGCGAGGTGACCGCATAGACGCCCCAGGTCGGGAGCGCCACCCCGCCCAGGTGGAACTTGTCGTTGGTGAGCGGCAGCGGGATAAAGCCGATCATGTTGAGCGTGAAGATGAAGAGGAAGAGCGAGGCGACGTAGGGGAACCAGGTGCCGATGGCCTTGGTGGGCAGCCCCTGCTCGGCGATCTGGGTCTGGGTCAGCTCGTAGACGGCCTCGCCGATCGTCTGGCGCTTGCCGGGCAAGAGGGCAAGCTTGCTGCGCATCAGAAAGATGCCGAGGAAGATCGTCACCAGCGAGCCGAGCGCCAGGTAAACGACCGCCTTGTTGATCGAGAGATCGAGCGGGCCGAGGTGAATCGGCACCCAGGTCTTGAGCGCGAACTCCTCGTCGGGCTTGAACGTCTCCGACTTGTGGGTCGTCAGCGCGAAGATCGCCGCGGCCACAACGAGCCCGAACGCGATCAGGATGGGGCGCGCCTTCTTCACAGCGGCTTGTTCCCGAAGTAGGAGATGAGCGAGATCCCGAGCTCGAGCGTGTAGGCAAGCGCGAAGACGGCGATCAGCGGCAGCGCGAGGTCGCGGTCCAGCTTGACCGTGGCGGCCAGCATGATCGCGATCAAAAAGAGGCGAAACATGCGTACGAAACCGGCCACTCCGGCGGTTCGCAGGTCGACGTCACGGGAAGCGAGTCGCGCCGCGACGAGATCCAGGGCCTCCACTCCGGCCCAGAGCGCGACCGCCAGAGCCCAGGCCACGAGCGGCCAGCCCGCGATCAGGAAGAAGGGCAGCGCAAGGACGAAGACAAGCGCGGCGGCCAGCGCGGGCAGCCTGCGGCTCGGCAGCGGGCGCGGGACTGTGATCTGGCTTGGCGCTCGCTGGCTCAGCTGAAATACCCCCGGTAGCGTCGGTAGACGACGAAGATACCCGCGGGAATTCCTGCGGCCGCTCCGGCCGCCGCTCCGACTCCGACACCGCCCAGCGCCCAACCGACAAGCGCGCCGATACCCGCCAGTACCAAGGTCGTCGCAACAAGGAGTCCACCGGCCCCCGCGGGCTCAAAAGACGGGCGCGGTGAACGCTCCATGCCGGCGCCGAGGATACCAGCGTT
>JADGPD010000039.1 GCA_017882615.1 Thermoleophilia bacterium | reverse complement strand
GACCTCGGGCGATCCGAACATAACCCCGATCTTCTCCCTGAGCTGGTTGGTGAACAGGCAGATCGTGTCGGTGCGGTTGAGCGAGCCGGCCAGCTTGCGCAGAGCCTGGCTCATCAGTCTGGCCTGCAGACCGACGTGGGAGTCTCCGATCTCTCCCTCGATCTCGGCCTTGGGCGCCAGCGCCGCGACCGAGTCGACCGCGACGACATCGAGCGCGCCTGAACGGATCAGCAGCTCGGTAATCTCGAGCGCCTGCTCGCCCGTGTCGGGCTGAGAAACGAGCAGCTCGTCGATGTTGACGCCGATTCGCTTGGCATAAGCGGGATCCATCGAGTGCTCGACGTCGATGAAGGCGCAGATTCCGCCGCGGCGCTGGGCCTCGGCGATCACGTGGTAAACGAGCGTCGTCTTGCCCGAAGCCTCGGGCCCGAAGAGCTCGATTACGCGCCCGCGCGGTAGTCCGCCGACCCCTAGCGCCAGGTCGAGCGGAAGCGATCCGGTGGAGACCGCGCCTATCTCAACAGCTGGCCGGTCGCTCATGCGCATGACCGAGCCCTTTCCAAACTGCCGCTCGATCTGACCGAGAGCGGTCTCGAGAGCATGCTCGCGATCCAAGTTCATCGACCTCCTAGCGCGACGGATCGGAGAACGTCGTACTGCGCCCCGTCGCGGCGCAGCACTGAATGGTAGGCAGCAGCCTCGGACGGCATGACCTGCCCGAGGACGGGCAGCTCGGGCTGCAGGCGAGGCGGCCTGCGAAAACGTAGAACCGTGACGTGCGGGAGCCAGGGACGAGCCTCGCGCTTGTAGACGCCGATCGCCTCCAGCCCGCGCTGGATCGCCTCCGCCAGACGGGTAGCCTCCCCGCTTTCGTCCTCGAAAACGAGCATGCCGACGCTCCTCGTCTCGCGGTAGCGGCTGAGCTCGAGCGGCATCGGCCCGGCGCCGGCGGCGGCGCTGCCGACGACCTCGGAGATCGGGTCGACATCCCGGCGCGGACGCTGACCGAGGAAGGCGATCGTGAAATGGAGCTGCTCCGGCGGAACGAGGCGCGCCCGGCTTCCAGCCAGCTCCGCCAGCTGCCAGGCGAAGAGGCGCTCGCGGTCGTCGGGCGCAAGGGTGTAGGCGACAAAGAGGCGGATTCGCTCATCGCCGCTTACGCTAGCGCCCGAGTTCATGCCTAACTGTGCCCGATTCGGGTCAGAAGGCGCCTCATGAGATGCAACGCGGCCACCGTCGCGTAGCGGCGAATCTGGTCGCGATCGCCCGAGAATCGGATCTCTTGCGCAACCGTCTCCTGTTTGCTCGTGGCGCAAAAGAAGACGAGCCCAACCGGCTTATCGGCGTTGCCGCCGCCGGGACCGGCTATGCCCGTGACACTCAGCGCCACATCCGACCGGAGTGCCTGTCTGGCTCCCGTCGCCATCTCCAGCGCGCACTCCGCCGAGACCGCGCCGTGCTCTTGCAACGTTTCAAGCGAGACTCCGAGCAGAGCGCTCTTTGTCTCGTTGGCGTAGGTGACGGCGGCGCCCAGAAAGACGTCGCTCGCGCCGGGCACCGCGGTCAGCCGAGCGCTCACGAGCCCGCCGGTGCAGGATTCGGCTGTCGCCAGCGTCAGACCGCGTTCTCGCGCCAGCTCGAGCACCATCTGCTCGATCGGGCGGTCGTCGCGGGCAAAGAGCGTGTCCTGCCCGGCCGCGATGAGCGCATTCACCAGCTCGTCGGCACGAGCCTCGGCGCCGGGATCGACGAAGAGCTCGGCCAGAAGCTCGCGGTCGCGGGCGCAGATGGTCACCGTGATGCCGCCCCCGTCGCCGCCGGCGTTCTCGAGCGCGGCCGCCAGGGTAGACTCGGCCAACCCGTAGTAGCGAAGCGTGCGGCGTTCGAACGGCGGTACTCGCTCGAGCAGCCGGTGTAGCGGTGCGGATTCGAGTGCCGAGGGCCAGAGCTTTTGCAGCTCGTACGGCGGGCCGGGCAAGGCGACGGCGATACAGCCGTCCAGCTCGAGCGCGATACCGGGCGCGGTGCCTGCCAGGCCGAGGACTAGCGCGCCCTCGGGGATGCTCGCCTGCTTGCGCACGCCCTCCTCGTAACCGTGGTAGCTCGATCCGACGTTTCGGGCATAGCGCCGCCCGACCAGATCGATCTCGTGCTCGAGTCTGGGATCGACTATCAGTTGCTTGCCGCCGGCCTTTGCCAGAAGCTCGATCGTGCGGTCGTCGTGCGTGGGCCCCAGACCGCCCGAGATAAGGCACAGATCGGCCTCGATCCCGTCTCTGATCGCCGCTTCGAGCAGATCGGGGTCGTCTCCGACGATCGTGATCTTCCGGCAGCGCAGACCGATTCGAGCCAGCTCACGCGCGAGGAACGGTCCGTTCTCGTCCGTTATCTCGGCGCGCAGGAGCTCGCTACCGGTTACGACTATGGCCGCCTCGGGCCGATTCGCTAAAGGCAGCTCTCGCACGAGCGCGATGCTACCCGGTAAGGAATCTGTGCTCGCCGGGAGTGAAGAGGACGATCGCCGGCCCGAATCGATTGCTGGTGTCGACGGAGTTCCCGCCCGAAAGCGTCCAGCGTATGTTCTGAGCCGCGCTGACCTTGATCCAGAGCCGGGCCGCCGCGAACGAGTGGCTGCGCCCCCTGACCAGCGTCCCGCCGAAGAGCAGGGTTCCGTTCGGTCCTCCGGTGCGCGCGTCAACCGAGACGTCTCCGCGCACCGCGGTGAGCTTCACACTAGTGGTGCGAGCGGGCTTCGGGTTCGAGCTCGTCGTGCCCGTTTTGGCGGCGGGCCCTTGATCTGGCGTATTCCTGATGAACGCGAAAACGAAGAGAGCGAGAAAGATGGCTATCGCCCCGACCGTGAGGACCACGGCCAGCGAGGCGATTCGACGCGACTGGCGCGTCGGCGCCCGGCTTTCGCGCCTCCGAAAGGGGGCGCTCCCTTCCTCAGACACCGAAAATCGAGAGTTGAACTCATCTACGTAGAGCTGGCCGTCCAAGCCCAGTTCCTCGGCGTACACGCGCAGGAAGCCCCTCGTGTAGGCGAGCGCGGGAATGGCGTCGAAATTCTCTTCCTCGAGCGCCGTCAAATAGCGCGAGCGAATCTGCGTCTTTCGCTCCAGATCAGGGAATGAGCGTCCCTGGCGCTCGCGCGCTTCGCGCAGGCTGCTACCGATCTCAAACATGGACTCGCATTCTAGAGGGAGATTGTGATTCGCCGCACATTATGCGGGGGCGGACGGCCGGTAGACGATCAGAGATGTGCAAGTAAGGCGTAGACAGAGAGCGAAATGCAGGCGCCCAGCCCGACTCCCAGCACCAGAGTGCCCAGCAGGCGCCCGAGAGCCGCTTGCCTTGTCCCGCCCATTCGCTCGAGCGAGACGACCCGGCGCAGTCGTGCCTTCTTGGCGAGAATCCGAGCGATCAAGCCGAGAACGGTGCAGCCGGCGGCAATGCCCCCGACCGCCATCGGAAGCGTTATCTCGGATACGCGAATGTGGACGAGAAGCGCAGCGGGCGCGAACAGTGCGCCCAGAAGGGCGACCAAAAGCGAGAACCGAGCGCGCACGTTTCGCTGCTTGGTGTAGTCGTCGTAAGGCAGCACGCGTCTATTGTCGCTACTTCACGCAGGTCGCGCCGGTGTATACGACGCAAGCGCGGAAGAGCGCGACGACGGGCTAACGAGGGGATTGAAAGGCGAGAACGCGATCGAGCTCGTTCTCTTCGACCAGCACGCGGCGAGGTTTCGAGCCTTCGTAGCCCGAGACGATGCCTCTTCGCTCGAGCATGTCGATCAGACGTCCCGCCCGCGTATAACCGACGCGCAGGCGGCGCTGGAGCAGCGAGACCGACGCCGACTGCGACTGGACGACGACCTCGATCGCCTTTTCCAGCAACGGATCCTCGTCGGGATCGAATTCTCCGTCACTGCCCTCGATCGCATCGTCGGCGAAGGCCTCAGGCAGTTCGAGCAACGACTCGTCCAGATCCTGGCCGCGTTGGGCCCGGCACTGCTCGACGATCAGCGTCACCTCTTCCTCGCTCACGTACGCGCCTTGCAGGCGCTGCAGGCGCGACGTGCCGAGCGGCTTGAACAGCATGTCGCCCTGGCCGAGCAGGCTCTCGGCGCCCGACGCGTCGAGGATCACGCGCGAGTCGGTTTGGCTGGAGACGGCAAACGCGATGCGCGACGGGATGTTGGTCTTGATCATGCCCGTGATCACGTCGACCGACGGACGCTGGGTGGCGAGAACCAGATGGATGCCGACCGCACGTGACTTCTGCGCGAGGCGGATGACCGCGTCCTCGACGGCCTGCGGCGAGGTCATCATCAGGTCGGCCAGCTCGTCGATGACGACGAGCAGATAGGGAAGCGGATCCTCGCCGCGCTGCCTGAGCGCACGATTCAGCTCCGGCAGGCCGCGCGCCCGCACGATGCTCATCTTGTCGTAGCGGTGCTCCATCTCGGCGAGCAGGTTGGCCAGCACCGCAGCGGCCACCTTGGGATTGGAGACGACCGGGGTGAGCAGGTGTGGAATCGACTCGTAGAAGCCGAGCTCGACACGCTTGGGATCGACCAGGATCATGCGCACGTCGTCCGGGGTGCAGCGAAGCAGGATCGAGGTCAGGATGGTGTTGATGCAGCCCGACTTGCCCGAGCCGGTGGTGCCGGCGATCAGGATGTGCGGCATCCTCGCCAGATCTGTCCAAACGGCGTTGCCGGCGATGTCCTTGCCCAGCCAGACGGCCAGAGGGCTGGCGGAAGCGGGAAGCTCGTCGAAGACATCGCCGAGCGTGACCAGGTTGGGCGACTGGTTGGGTACTTCCACCCCGACCGCCTGCTTGCCGGGGATCGGCGCCAGGATGCGAATCTCGGTTGTCGCGAGCGCGTAGGAGAGGTCGTCCTTCAAGTTGGCGACTTTGGAGACCTTGATGCCCGGCGCGAGCTGGAGCTCGTAGCGGGTTACGCGCGGGCCGGAGATCTGACCGACGATGCGCGCCTCGATGCCGAAGTTGGCGAGCGTCTGCACGAGCACCTCGCTGGTGCGCTCACCGGAGTCGGCCAGTTGCTGGGAGACCGGGGGCGAACGGTGCAGGAGGCTGGCGTCGGGAAGCTCGTAGTCGCTTTTGGTGGGCGTGACGTCGAACAGGGTCCGCGCCTCGGCGGATTCGTGCTCGGAATCGACGAGAAGAGGCGGCGGTCCGTGCAGATCGTCTCCGACGACGTCGGGAAAGACGCGTGCACCATCGACGAGCGACCCGTGTGGCGCCAGCTCATCGTGCAGGAGCGGAAGAACCAGCGGCTCGGGGTAGGCCACGCTCGGCTCCGGCTTTGCTCGCTTCTCGCGTGCGGGACGGGCCTGGCGAATCGCTTCGCCCGAGCGCCTGAGCCAGGCCCCCAGCGAGGCGCCGGTGAGAAGCAGGCAGCCGACCGCCAGGCACAGCGCCGCAACGATCGTGGCGCCGGTATTGCCAAGGAGCTTGGAGATCGTGGCTTCCAGTCCGCGACCGAGGAAACCGCCGTGCGCACTGCCGAGCGCCAGCTGTAGGCCGATAAATAGGGTCACCAGCCCGCGCCGGAAGGGGCGCAGCTCGATCAGCTCGCTGCGCACGAGCAGGAGCGTGCCGTAGGCGATCGCCGCCAGCGGCAGGGCATATCCCGTAACGCCGACCACGGCGACCATCGCATCGGCCAGCGCGGCGCCGACCACGCCTCCGTTCCAACCCAGATAGAGAACACTGCCGAGGAAGATTCCGGCCGCCACCAGCCCGAGCCCGAATAGCTCGGAATGGTGATGACTACGCGTCTTGGCAGCCTTGCGGATACGCGCCGGCTGGCGCGGCTTCAGCTTGCGCTTGGAGCGCTTCTTGCTCACCCGAGCGGGCTTCGACGCCGCGCCGTACGCTCCTGCCGCTTTTCGCGCTCTGACGAGGGATCTTGCGCTTAGCTTGGGCAGCGAGTGCGGTGACGGTCAGGGTGGCTGTCTTCGGGACGATTCTCTTCTCGCCCTCCCCCGAGCCACCCGCCCGCGGGGTCGTTGCAAGGTACCGTCCCTAGAAAGCGAGAAACGCGCATCGATGTGCCGATTGTGTAGCGAGATCGGCCGCGATTCGCCGAACGAGTCGGCCGCGAGCGCTCAGACTTCGAGCACTACTGGCAGGATCATCGGGCGGCGGCGGATGCGGTCGTAGACGAGCTGGCCGATCCCGTCGTGCAGATGCTCCTGGAGCAGCTTGATCTCGGTGATGTCGTCGGCGAGTAGATCTTCGAGGATCTCGACCGCCTCGTTCTTGACCTCTTCCAGCAGCGCGTCTTGCTCGCCGAAGCCGCGGACGATGAGCTCTGGGCTGGCGACCATGTTGCCGTCGCTCGAGGTCAGGGTGGTGACGACGATGAGCACTCCGTCTTCGGCCAGATGGCGCCGGTCGCGTAGAGCGACGTCTGCGACGTCTCCGACTCCGAGCCCGTCCACCAGCGTGACGCCGGATTCGACCTCGCCGACGATGCTCGCACCCTTGGGCGTCAGCTCGATCACCGCTCCGTTTTCGGCGATCAGGATCGACTCTTCCGCAATGCCCGCCTCTCGCGCCAGCCGCGCGTGAGCGGCCTGCATGCGGTACTCCCCGTGCACGGGCATCAAGGTCTTCGGTCTGAGCAGCGCGAGCATCGTGCGCAGCTCCTCGGCGCAGGCGTGCCCGGAGGCGTGCACCTCGGCGACCTCTTCGTGCAACACCTCGGCGCCGGCTCTGGCCAGGCCGTTGATCGCGTCGTGTACGCGCAGCTCGTTGCCGGGGATCGGCTTGGCCGAGATGATGACCGTATCGCCCCGCTCGATCTCGACCGACTGATGGTCGTGGAAGGCGATCCTGGTCAGCGCCGAGAGCGGCTCGCCCTGGCTGCCGGTGCAGAGGATCATCTGCTCGTACGGCGGCAACTGGCCCAGCTCCTCGGGCTTGAGCAGGATGTTGTCGGGAATGTCCAGGTAGCCGAGGTTGCGGGCGATGTTCACGTTCTTGCGCATCGAGCGACCGATTACCGCGACCGAGCGGCCCGTCTCGATCGCGACGTCGACCGCTTGCTGAATGCGGTGGATGTTGGAGGCGAAGCAGGCCACGAGCACCCGCCCATCGCGCAGCGGCACGATCTGGCGGAAGGCCTCCCCCACCCTGCGCTCGGACGGCGTCGTGCCCGGACGCTCGGCATTGGTCGAGTCGCCGAGCATCAGGTCGACGCCGAGGTTGCCCAGCTCGGCCAGGCGGCCCACGTCGGTGCGCATGCCGTCGACCGGGGTGTGATCCATCTTGTAGTCGCCGGTGTAGACGATGCGGCCGGCGGCGGACTCGATCACGACCGCCATCGCGTCGGGAATGGAGTGCGCGACGCGCACGAAATCGACCTTGAAGGGGCCGATGTCGACCGGGCCCTTGCCGGGTATCGCCTCGCGCAGGGTGGTCGCGCGGCTCAGGCCGTGCTCGTCGAGCTTCGACTTGACGAAGCCGAGTGTCAGCCTGGTTGCCCAAACCTCCTTCACTTCGATCTCGCGCAGCAGGTAGGGAAGCCCGCCGACGTGATCCTCGTGCCCGTGCGTGAGGACGACGGCGAGAACCGGCTTGCCTCTGGAGCGCAGGTAGCTGAAGTCGGGCAGGATGAGATCGACGCCGAGGTGCTCGTCGCGCGGGAAGGCCATGCCGGCGTCAACGATGATTGCCTCGCCGCGATGCTCGTAGACGGTCATGTTCTTGCCGACCTCGCCGAGCCCGCCCAGCGGAATGATGCGACAGGTCTTGGTCGATGGCATCGATTCGAGTCTAGTCGTAAGGCGAGAAGTCGTGGCCGATGTCGGAGAGAACGGCGCCGGCGACGGTTAGGCGCGAACGGCCGGTTCTAGCACGTCGGCTTGCTCGAGCAGTTCGCGGATCTGCTCGCTCTCCTCGGGAGTTGCATCGACCAGCGGCAGGCGCAGTCCGCCGATTTCGAAGCCGGCCAGGTTGAGCGCCGCCTTGGTCGAGATCGGGTTGACGCAGACGGCAAGCGCGTCGATCAGCGGCTTCAGCTCGTCGTTGATCGCGTGGGCTCCAACCAGGTTGCCGGAGCGGAAGCGGCGCGCCATCTCCTGCACGCGCGGCCCGGCCAGATGCGTGTAGACGCAGATTCCGCCGACGCCGCCCATCTCCAGGAAGGGCAAGAGCAGGTCGTCGTTTCCGGCGTAGAGCTCGAGCGGCGTCTCCTCGACGATCCTGCGCGCCTGCGCCAGGTCGGGGTTGGCCTGCTTCACAGCGACGATGTTGGAGATCTCGCCCAGCTCCGCGAGAGTCTCGGGCTCGATGTTGACGATCACGCGGCTGGGGATGTTGTAGACGACGAGCGGCTTCTCGGTCACGTCCGCGATCATCTTGAAGTGCTCGACGATGCCCCGGGCCGGTGGCTTGGAGTAGTACGGAGTGACGATCAGAAAGCCGTCTACGAACTCCGCCGCCTGCTCGGTCAAATGGGCCGAGTGGCGCGTGTCGTAGGTGCCGGTGGCGGCGATCACGCTTGCGCGCTCGCCCACCTCCTCGACGGCCGCGTAGTAGAGCATCAGCTTCTCGCGATCGGAGAGCGTCGTTCCCTCGCCGGTCGAGCCCGTGACGACCAATCCTTCCGAGCCGTGCTCGACGAGATAGCGCGCCAGCGCCTTGAAGGCCTTGAAATCGACCGATCGGTCTGCCTTGAAGGGCGTGACGATCGCGGTCAGGATCGTGCCGAAGTCGTTTTGCTTGGCTGAGGCCGTCATGTTGCGATTGTAGTTGAAGGTCGAAAGAGGCTATTCGAGGACCGCGCCCGAGGCCGCGCTCGAGACCTGGCGGGCGTAACGAGCGAGCCAGCCGCTCGTGAACTTGGGCGCCGGCTTCTTCCAGACAGCCTTCCGCTTCGCCAGCTCCTCCTCGCTCACCAGCAGGTCGAGCTTGCGGGCCGGGAGGTCGATCGCGATCTCGTCGCCGTCGGCGACCAGGGCGATCGGGCCGCAGTCGAACGCCTCCGGCGAGACGTGACCAACGCTCAGGTTCTTGGTGCCGCCCGAGAAGCGCCCGTCGGTGACGATCGCGATCTTGTCGCCGAGCCCTGACCCCGCGACAGCGGCGGTCAACGCCAGCGATTCGCGCATGCCGGGCCCGCCCTTCGGGCCTTCGTTGCGGATGATCAGCACATCCTTGGGCACGACCTTGCCCTCGCGCAGGTAGGTCATCGCGTCGTCCTCGCTCTCGAACACGCGTGCCGTGCCGGTGAAGCTCATCATTCCGGCCGAGATGGCGCCCTGCTTGACCACGGCGCCGTCCGGGGCGAGCGTCCCTTTCAGCACGGCGATTCCGCCTTCGGCGGCGAACGGGTCGTCGAGCGAATGGATCACCTTGCCGTCGCCGGGCGGAACCTTGGCCAGGATCTCCCCCACCTTTCGCCCAGACACGGTCAGACAGTCCTTGTTGAGCAGCGGCTCCAGGTTCTTCATCACGGCCGGAATGCCGCCGGCGAACTCGATGTCCTCCATCACCGTCTCGGCGGCGGGCTCGATCAGCGTGAGCTGTGGCGTGACGCGGCTGAGCCGGTCGAAGTCGGCCAGCGTGATATCCACCTCGGCGTCGTGGGCGATGGCCGGGATGTGCAGCGTGGTGTTGGTCGAGCCGCCGAGCGCCATGTCCATCCGGATCGCGTTCTCGAGCGACTCCCTGGTGACGATCTGGCGCGCCGTCACGCCCTCGCGCACGAGGTCGCAGACGCGCTCGCCGGAGAGCTCGGCCAGGCGCATCTTCTTGGCCGAGCCGGCCAGGGCCGTGCCGGTGCCGGGCAGGCTCATGCCCATCGTCTCGGTCAGGCAGGCCATCGTGTTGGCGGTGTAGAGGCCCTGGCAGGAGCCCTCGCCGGGGCAGGTCTCGATCTCCATCTCTTCCGCCTCGGCCTCGCTCATCCGCCCGGCCTGGCGCAGTCCGACGGCCTCGAAGGTGTTTCGCACCAGCGCCAGGCGCTGCCCGTGCAGGTGCCCGGCGCGCATCGGACCAGCGGTGACGACGATCGCCGGGATGTCCAGCCGGCAGACCGCCATCAGCATGCCGGGGGTGATCTTGTCGCAGTTGGTGAGCAGGACGAGCCCGTCGAGCTGGTGGGCCTGCACGATCGACTCGACCAGGTCGGCGATCAGCTCGCGCGAGGGCAGCGAGTAGTGCATGCCGGTGTGGCCCATGGCGATGCCGTCGCAGATGCCCGGCACGCCGAAGAAGAAGGGCACTCCGCCGCCGGCCGCGATCCCCCACTCGATCTTCCGCTCCAGCGCACGCATGCCGACATGCCCGGGAATCAGATCGGTGAAGCTCGAGCAAAGCCCGATGAACGGCTTCGACATCTGGTTGGCCGTGATCCCGGTTCCGTATAGGAGGGCGCGGTTCGGCATCCGCTCGATTCCCTGCTTGATCTGATCGCTGCGCATTTCGGCTTTCTCTCCTTCTCCGCGGACTGATGTCAGCCTAGCGAGCCTGGAGTGATAGAGCGCGGCAGACGGTGCGAGATGCCAAGCGGTCAGCGGAGCAGCGCGTCCAACCCCACGGTCAAGCCAGGCGGCAGAGAGCCCAGCTTCTCCAGCGCCAGCAAAACCCCCGGTAAGAAGGCTTCGCGGGTGAAGGTGTCGTGGCGGATTGTGAGCAGCTGCCCGGTGCCGCCGAGCAGAACTTCCTGATGGGCGACGAGGCCGGGCAGGCGCACCGAGTGGATCTCGGGGCCGGTGCCCATTGCGGCGGCGGTGGCGAGCGCTGTTCCCGAGGGCGCGTCCTTCTTGGCTTCGCCATGCAGCTCGACGATCTCGGCGCGGGGCATGAACTTAGCGGCCTCGGCGGCGAAGCGCATCATCAAGACGGCGCCGATGGCGAAATTCGGCGCGACGAAGAGCGGCTTTCCCTTCTCCTTGGACAGGGCGTCGAGCTGCTCGAGCTGAGCGGCGCCGAGGCCTGTCGTGCCGACGATGCAAGCGATGCCGTTCCCGAGCGCCTCGGTAACGTTCTTCTCGACAGTGTCGGGCTGGGTGAAGTCGATCATCGCCTCCACCCCACTCGGGTCGAGCTCCTCGTCGAGGTCGATGCCCACGACCTCGTAGCCGGCCCGCTCCAACCCGGGACAGAGCTCGCGTCCGACCTTGCCGCGGGAACCGAGAAACGCGATCTTCATTCCACCGACCTCCTTGCCAGGACCGGGTTGACTGCGCCTGTCGCAGCATAGAAGACGTCCTCGTCGGGGCCGATTCCGGCCACCGAGAGCCGCTCGGGAGCGAGCAGCATGCTCGCCAGCTCGCTGACCGCGTCGGGCTCGACAGCTTCCAGCTCGGCGATGATCCTTTCGGGCGAGAGCAGCTCGGTGTCGCTGATCAGCGAGCGCCCCAGTCGCGTCATGCGGGTCGCGGTCGATTCCATCGAGAGCATGATCCGGCCGCGCGCGTGCTCCTTGGCTCGCTCCAGCTCTCCACCCAGGAACTTCCCGGCCGCGATCTCGGCGATCTGCTCGGCCACGATCTCCAAGCAGGCGGAGACGTTGTCCTCGCGGGTGCCGAGGCTGACGCCGATCATGCCGGTGTCGGAGTACTGGGCGACGAAGCTGTAGACCGAGTAGGCCATGCCGCGTTTCTCGCGGATCTCCTGGAACAGGCGCGAGGAGGCGGAGCCGCCGAGTATTGAGTCGAGCAAGGAGGCGGCGAAGCGGCGCCTGTCGGAGCGTGCGATGCCCGGTGCCGCCACGCAGATGTGGTACTGCTCGGTCTCCTTGCTCTGGAAATGGGCCGACGCCGGCGGCGTCTTGAGCAGCGGCCTTCGAACGTTCGGCTTGGCGCCGGCATGATCGCGTGCGTTGGCGGCCTTCGTCACCAGCGAGACGAGCCGCTCGTGAGCAACGTTCCCGGCCGCCGCGACGACGACGTTGCCGGGCTGGTACATGCTCTCGTGATAGCCGGCGATCGTGCGCCGGCTGACCGAGGAGATCACCTCCGAGCGCCCTAGCACCGGCCGTCCAAGCGGATGGTCGCCGAAGACGGCTTCGCTGACCAGGTCGTGAACGCGATCCTGAGGAGCGTCGTCGAGCATGGCGATCTCCTCCAGCACCACCTCGCGCTCGGCGTCGATGTCGGTGAAGGTCGGTACGAAGACCATGTCGGTCATGACGTCGATCGCCCGCTCAAGCTGGTCGTAGGGCACGCGTCCGTAGACGACGGTGTGCTCGCGAGAGGTGGCGGCGTTCAGCTCGCCGCCCAGCTCGTCAAAGGTCTCGGCGATGCGGCGCGCGTCATACGAGCGGGTGTCCTTGAACAGCAGGTGCTCGATGAAGTGGGTGAGCCCGGCTTTGGCGGGCGTCTCGTCGCGCGAGCCGACGCCGATCCAGAAGCCGATTGCGACCGAGCGCACGGAGGGCATTCGCTCCGAGATCACGCGCTCGCCCGAGGCGAGCTCCGAAAGGACAACCTTCTGCACGTCGCGATCGTAGCGAGTGGGCTTGCTTTGCGGGGTTCTCGGCGCTTGTTGAGGCGGGTTCCCCCGCCTCCCATCCCCAATTCGAGACTATCTCTCGAAGGCTCGCGAGTCTGTGCCAGAGGAGCGCTCAATCACAAACGGCTCTTTGACCGCTGCGAGCGCGGGGAGGTCAGCGCGCGACGGCGTTCAGTGACCGTTTGAGAGCAGCTGCTCGGACTCTTGCAGGAGCTTCTGGCGGTCGACGCCGATCATGTGCAGGACGCGGCTGGTGATCTCGAAGCCCGAGCAGACGAAGCCGTAGGTGATGTGCTCGGGCTCGAGCGTCCGGTGCCCTCGCATGCCGGCGGCTTCCGCCGCGGTGGCGAGGATGTTCGTGGCCTCAGAGGTGAGCTCGAGAGAGCCGAGCGCCTCCTCGGCTCCCCAGAGCGCCTCGGCGATCTGCGCCCTGGTGTCCTCGAGCGTGATGCCATGCTGAAGCAGGAGTTGGGCGGCCGGGCCGTCCTCCTCGAGCACTCCAACGATCAGATGTTCCGCACCGAGTTCGTGGTGATGAGTGCGGTCCATCTCGTCGCAGGCGAGCAAGAGCGTCGAAGAGCCCCGCTCGCCGATGCGTACGCCCAGCTCGCGCTGGAGCCGGGGCAAGTCGATGCGCGACCGACCGTCCTGCTTTACCTCGCGGCTCTTCTTGCCCCAGCGCATGCGCGTTTCTCTCCTTGCCTCAGCGCCTGGGACCGGATGAGCGGCGCCGGCCTCTGTCGTTGTCCCGGGCCGGGCGCTCCTCACGCTCGCCCGCGGGCCGGTTGGCCGCCTTCTCCTTGGCGATCTCAATCAGAGCCTCGGGCATCACGAGCGTGTCGCCGTCGTGCTTGGCGAGAAGCTTGAGCCCGATGCGGCCGCGCTCCTTGTCGACCTCCTGCACGATCACGTCGATCACGTCGCCGCGGTCGAGCACGTCCTCGATCCTGTCGACTCGTCCGGGGCCGACATTGGAGACGTGGAGCAGTCCGTCGGTTCCCTTCTTCAGCTCGACGAAGGCGCCGAACTGGGTGAGCTTGACGACGCGTCCGGTGTACTCGTCCCCGACCTCGGGGGTCTTGGTCATCGCATGGATGGCCGCGACGGCGGCGTCGGCGTTGGTGCCCGACGTGGCGTACACGAGAACCGTTCCGTCCTCCTGGATGTCGATCTGCACCTCGTAGTCGGCCTCCAGCGCGCGGATCGTCTCGCCGCCCTTACCGATGACCATGCCGATCATCTCCGGGTCGATCGAGACGCTCGAGATGCGAGGCGCGTGGCCTGCAAGCTCTGCTCGCGGCTCGGGGATGGCGGCGATCATCTTGTCGAGGATGGCCTCGCGCGCCCTCTTTGCCTGCGCCAGCGCGGAAGTCATGATCTCGTGCGTGACGCCGGTGATCTTGATGTCCATTTGCAGGGCGGTGATGCCCTCGCGGGTGCCGGTGACCTTGAAGTCCATGTCGCCCAGGTGATCCTCGGCGCCCTGGATGTCGGTCAGGATGACGTAGTCGTCGCCCTCCTTGACCAGGCCCATGGCGATACCCGAGACCGGGCTCTTGATCGGCACGCCGGCGTCCATCAGGGCCAGCGTCGAGCCGCAGACCGAGGCCATCGACGAAGAACCGTTCGACTCCAGCGTCTCGGAGACGAGCCGGATCGTGTACGGGAACTCCTCAGCCGAAGGGATCATCGGCTCGAGCGCCCGCTGTGCGAGTGCGCCGTGTCCGATGTCGCGCCGCTTGGGGCCGCGCATGAAGCCGGTCTCACCGACCGAGTAGGGCGGGAAGTTGTAGTGGTGCATGTAGTGGCGCTCGGCCTCCAGCGACAGGTCGTCGATGCGCTGGCCTTCCTTGGCCGTGCCGAGTGTCAGTAGCGTCATCACCTGCGTCTGTCCGCGTGTGAAGAGTGCCGAGCCGTGCGTGCGCGGCGATACCGACACCTCGCACGTGATCGGGCGGATCTCCTCGGTGCCGCGGCCGTCGGGGCGGCGCTTGTCAACGGCGATCTTCTGCCGGATCAGATCCTTGTAGATGGCGTCGGTCGACTTGCGGATAAAGCTCTTCGTAAGCTGGTCCTTGACCGAAGGCTCGTCCTCGGCGGGCGCCGGGCCAGCCGGGAAGGGCAGCTCGAGCCCCTCGACGATGCTGTCGACGAGCAGCTGGCGCTTGGCGGCGCGCAGCTCCTTGGAGTCCTGCTCGGCGTCGGTCAAAGCGCGCAGCTCTTTGCCGAACTGCTCCTGCACCGGGCCCTGGACGGCCGCGAGCTGCTCGCGCTCGAGGATCGCGTGCAAGCTGGCTCGAACCTGTGAGCGCCGGACGATGTCCTCCTCGGTGGATTTCATCGAGAGGGTGGGCGCGATCTCGCTAGTGATCTCCTCGACGAGAGCTGCCGCCTCGCGCAGGCCCAGCTCCGCGATGCGCTCGCGCAGGCGCTTGCCCTGCTTCTTCTCCAGCTCGGCGGTCAGCTCGTTGTCGAGCCACTTCGGCTTACCGACGAGCTTGCGCAGCTTCTCCTGCGCCTCACAGAGCTTCGCGATCTCCTTCTGAGCGAGGGCGAAAGCTTCGAGAATCGTCTCCTCGGGAACCTCCTGGGCGCCCGCCTCGACCATCGTCAGCGCCTCCTTGGTGCCGACCACGAGCAGGTCGAGCTTGGACTCTTCCATCTCCTGCATTGAGCCGTTGACCACCAAGTCGCCCTCGATCAGGCCGACGCGGACGGCTCCCACCGGGCCCATGAAGGGCAGCGGGGAGATCATCAGCGCGGCCGAGACGCCGTTGATGCAAAGCGTGTCGTGTGCCGTGACGAGGTCGGCGGAAAGCACCGTTGCGATGCACTGCACCTCGTTGCGGAAGCCCTTCGGCCAGAGCGGCCGGATCGGGCGGTCGGTCATGCGGGCGGTCAGGATCGCTCGTTCGGTCGGACGCCCCTCACGCTTGAAAAAGCCGCCGGGGATCTTGCCGGCGGCGTACATGCGCTCCTCGACGTCGACTGTCAGCGGGAAGAAGTCGGCGCCCTCGCGGGCCTCCGCTCTACCCTGCGCCGTCGCCAGCACCATGGTGTCGCCTGAGCGAACCACAACGGCGCCGCCTGCTTGCTTGGCTAGCTTCCCGGTCTCGAAGGTGATCTCGTGATCGCCAACGGTCACCGATACGGACTCAATCCGCCCGGTTCCAGTACTGGTCATCTCCAACTCCTCTGTTTGTCAGGTGGAGCGGGAGTTTGAGTGAGCCGGATCATCGCCTCGGGCTCGCTCAAACTTCCACTCCCCATCTCTTCGAGAGCTCTAGCGCCTTAGGCCGAGCTCCTTGATCAATTCGCGGTATGCCTCGAGGTCGTTCTTCTGCATATAGGTCTGCAGGCGCCGGCGCTGCCCGACCAGCTTGAGCAGCCCACGCCGGGAGTGATGATCCTTGGGGTGGGTGCGCAGGTGGCCGTTCAGCTGGTTGATGCGCTCTGTTAGCAGAGCGATCTGGACCTTCGCCGAGCCGGTGTCCGACTCGGTCTCGCCGAAGCGCTTGAAAACCTCGAGCTTTGCTTCCTTCGTTAGGGACATGTAGTTCCTTCCGTTGCTGACTTGCCTTTGCCACTGATCCCAGCTCGCCGTCGGAAGCGCCTCGAACGATCGAGATCGTGGTGTTGGGAAAGACTACCAGTGCGGGGGCTTTGCGGTAGTGCGGGCGCGAAGAAAACCGGGACTTAGGCGCCTACGTGACCCAGCCGGAACCGTCGGGACGAAAGAGTTTCCGAAATGGCGTGAGCCTGTCGCCGCGGGCTTGTATCGTGCCTGCTATGCGCGCTCTCATCTTCGATCTCGACGGGACGCTCGTGGACACCGTCTACGCGCATGTCTTCACCTGGCAGCAGGCTCTGGCCGAGGCCGGGATGCCGATCGACGGTTGGCGCATTCATCGTCGCGTCGGCATGAGCGGTGGGCTCTTCACCCGCGCCGTCGCGCGCGAGCTGGGCCGGCCGATCTCAGAGGAGGAGGCGCTAGCGCTTCAGCGGCGCCACGCCGAGCTGTTCGAGCAGATGATGCCCGAACGCCGGCCTCTGCCCGGCGCGGTCGAGTTGCTTAAGCACCTGCGCGAAGCCGGAATCATTCATGGGATAGCGACCTCAGGTGCTAGGCCCGAGATCGACAGCTCGCTCGAAGCCCTTGGCATCGGAGACGAGACTGTGGTGATCGAACGCGGCGACGTTGCGCGCGCCAAGCCCGAGCCAGATCTCTTTTTGGCCTGCGCCGAACGAATGAGAGTGAGCCCGCAGGAGTGCTACGTGGTCGGCGACGCGGTTTGGGACTTGCTCGCCGCGCGACGAGCGAACATGCTCAGCGTAGGGCTGTTGTGCGGCGGTTACGGCGAGGAAGAGCTGGCCAGGGCAGGCGCCTACCGCGTCTACCGCGATCCGGCCGAGCTGAACGCGTCGCTCGACGAGCTGGGAGTGCTGCCCTGACGCCGTCCTTGCCGCCGGGCGTTGCCGCGGGACATCCGGCGACGGCTCGGGCCGGGCTAGAAGTGCTCGAGGACGGCGGCAGCGCCGCCGACGTGGCGATCGCGGCCTGCTTCGCATCCTGCGTTTGCGAGGTCGTGATGACGGGTCTCCTGGGCGGCGGGCACGGAATGATCTGGGACGCCGCCCAAGGCCGCGCAGAGCAACTCGATTTCTTCACCACGGTGCCCGGTATCGGCGCTACCTCGCAGCAGCGCCCGCGCTTAATGGAGTTGGACGTGCCCTTCGGCGAGGAATTGGTCCGGTACGAGATCGGGCCCGGGTCATGCGCTGTTCCAGGCATTCCGGCCGGGCTGTACGAGCTCTGGCGCCGTTCGGGGCGCCTCGACTGGGCGCGCCTGCTCGCCCCGGCGATTCGCCTCGCTCGAGAGGGAGTTCCGATGCCGGCCGCGCACGCCTCCTGCCTGAGAATGCTCGCTCCCGTGCTGACGCTCGACCAGGGCGAGCGCCTGTTTGCCCCGGCCGGGCACCTGCTCGACGAGGGCGAGCTTCTCGTTCAACACGGCATCGCCGCCGCGTTGGAGCTGATCGCCGAGGACCCGCGCTCGCTCTACGCGGGGGCGCTCTCGCGCAGCCTGCTCGAGCTGGTGCGCGAACGAGGCGGCCTGATAACCGAGAAAGACCTCTCCTCCTACACCCCGCTCTGGCGCGAGCCACTCGAGGCGTCTTACGCCGGAACGCGCTTTTTCACCCGGGGCGGACTGTCGGGAGTGTCCGAGACGCTGGCGCGACTCCGCCCTCTGGCGGGCATTACCGGGCGCGACCGGGTGCTGGCGCTGCTGGCGGCGCTAAGCGGAGAAGGCGCCGGCTCACACACCACCAACCTGGTCGCGGTGGATAGAGAGGGAAACGCCTGCGTGCTCACGACCAGCCTGGGCCTCGGCTCGGGCGATTACTTGCCCGGCTTTGACCTGCATCTGAACTCGATGCTGGGCGAGAAGGATCTTCTCAGCGATGAGCTCGAGCCCGGCGAGCGGGTGCTGAGCATGACGGCACCGAGCGTCGCCGCAGACGAGCGCGGTCTGGCGCTGGCGATCGGCGCCGCCGGCGGAACGCGCCTGCGCTCGGCGCTGGTGCAAGTCGCCGCGGGAATCCTCGATGAGGGGCTGGCTCCCGCCGAGGCGATCGAGCGCGCTCGTTTGCATCCCGCGGGCCCGGTCTTGAACGCCGAGCCGGGAGTGGACGAAGAGGCGCTCGGCGAGCTGGAGACGGGCGGCTGGCAGGTTCGGCGCTGGACTTCGCTCCACCACTACTTCGGCGGTGTCAGCGCGATCGGTCGGGCCGGCGCGGCAGGGGATCCCAGGCGCAGCGGCGCGGGCCTGCTACTCGGCTAGCTACTGAAATATCCCTAACGCCGAGAGTGCCGGATTGCCCAGGCGAGAGCCGCGACCATCGTGACGAGAATGAACGAGAAAGAAGCGGCGAGAACAAGCAGGGCGGTCACTGGTGG
>JADGPD010000038.1 GCA_017882615.1 Thermoleophilia bacterium | reverse complement strand
GACCCGCTCGGTGGTGCTCGGGCACACGCAGCGCGGCGGAACGCCGACCTCGCGCGACCGCGTGCTGGCCACCCGCTACGGGCTCAAGGCCGCCGACCTCGTGCACGAGGGCTCTTTCGGCCAGATGGCCGCTCTGCGCGGCGACGACATCGTCGGCGTCTCACTGCACGAGGCGACCGCCGAGCTGAAGACCGTTCCGCAGGAGTGGTTCGACACGGCGAAGGCCGCGATCGGCTGGCTGTAGCCCAAATGAAGTACTACGTCCTATTCCACGAGCCCGGCGAGGTGAACGAGAAGGCGCCGCTCTACGCGGAAGCTCACCGCGCCTGGTTCGAGAAGTTCCACCGGGACGGGACGCTGGTGATGATCGGCCCCTTCGCAAATGCGCAGGAAGAGGGGGCGATGAGCATCTTCACGAGCCGCGAAGCGGCGGAGGAGTTCGCACGCGGCGACCCGTTCGTCCTGAACGGAGTGGTCAGCAACTGGTTCGTGCGCGAGTGGGACGAGGTGCTGGTTCCCTGACTCGCCAGAGCACGACGAAGATAGGAGTTGAGAGCCCGGGCAAAGCGTCCGGGCTCTTCTCTTTGTCAGACGAGCGTCACGGAGCCGTCCTCGGCGAGCGGCCAGGACGGGTTGTGCGCTATCTGCCAGGGATGGCCGTCGGGATCGAGGAAGGTGCCCGCGTAGCCGCCCCAGAACATCGGCGCGCCCGGCTGCGCGATCGTCCCGCCGGCGACCTCCGCCTGGTCGAGAACGTCGTCCACCTCCTCGTCCGAGCGCACGTTGTGGGCGAGCGTGACGGCGCCCCAGGCGCCGGAATCCTTCACCCCGCTCTCCTCGGCCAGCTGGGCACGACTCCAGAGCGAGAAGACCATCGGCCCGACCTGGAAGAAGGCGATCTCCGAGCCCGATTCGACGCCCACCTTCCAGCCGAGCTCCTCGTAGAAGGCGCGCGAACGAGCCACGTCCGCGACGCCCAACGTAACTAAGCTGATTCTCTGTTCCATGAGCGGATCATCGCCCAAAACGAACGGAAGTATCCACCTGGTCGCCAGCGACCTGGACGGGACGCTGCTGCGCTCGGACGACTCGGTCTCGCAGCGGACACTGGCGGCGCTGGCGCGGACGGTCGCGGCGGGCATTCGCTTCGTTCTGGTTAGCGCCCGCTCTCCGGGCTGGCTGGCGCCCGAGGCGGCGCGCCTGGGGCTGGACGGAATCGGCATCTGCTGTAACGGCGCCGTCGTCTACGACTACGAAGCGGAGCGAGTGCTCATCCATCGCCCGCTCGAGCCCGAGACCGCACGCGAGCTGGTACACGGGTTGCGACGGGCTGCGCCGGGCGTCATCTTCGGTTGCGAGCGTCCCTCCGGCTTCATCGCCGAGCCGGCCTATCGCCCTCTCTTCCGTCCGCCCGACTCGATTCCCCGCGCCGACGTGCTGGCGCTCGTTGCCGAGCCGGTGACCAAGCTTGTGCTTCAGCACCCCGAGCTGTCCCAGCCCGAGCTGCACGCGATCGCAGCCGGCTTCGGCGGCGGGACGATCGAGGCCTGCTACTCGGGCGCCGGGCTGGTCGAGATCTCGGCGGCCGGTGTCACGAAGGGCTCCGCGCTGACCGAGCTGTGCCTCGAGCTGGAGATCGAGCGCGACGCCGTGATCGCCTTCGGCGACATGCTGAACGACATCTCGATGCTCGAATGGGCCGGCCGCGGTATCGCCGTGGCGAACGCGCACGAGGAGGTTCTCGCAATCGCCGACGAGGTCACCGCCTCGAACGACGAGGACGGAGTGGCGCTGGTGCTGGAGACGGTGCTCGCCGCCGGCTAGGAGGATTTGGCCGGCACAGCGCCCGGCAGCTTCAGCCTGAGCAGCGCTCCCCCACCTTCGGCGTCGGCGACCTCGACCGAGCCACCGTGATCCTCGGCGATCTCGCGCACGATCGCGAGACCGAGCCCGGAGCCCGGCAGGCCGCGAGCCGCCGGCGCGCGGTAGAAGCGCTCGAACACATGTGGCTTGTCCTCGTCGGATACGCCGGGGCCGCGGTCGCGCACCGTGAATTCGCCGCCCGCCAATCCGATCTCGACCAGGCCGCCCGGCTCGCTCCACTTGGAGGCGTTCTCGAGCAGGTTCCAGACCGCCCGCTCGAGCCTCGCCGCGTCGCCTTCGACGGTCGTCCGCTCGAGCTCGGCCACGAAGTGGAGCTTCGGGTAGCGCAGCGTCGCCTGGTCGATGCAGTCGCTGACGACAGCGTCGAAGCGAACCGGCCCGCGCTGCTCGCCGTTCTTCCCCCGCGCCAGCTCAACCAGACTGCCGATCAGCTTGCGCACTTCGCGCAGCTCGCCGAGCACGTCCCCGATCAGGTCCTTGCGCTTCCCGGCCGGCAGGCGCGGCGCCTTGGCCAGCACCTCGAGGTTCGTCTGCAGGCTCGTGACCGGCGTCAGCAGCTCGTGCGAGGCGTCGGCGACGAAGCGCTTCTGCTGATCGATCGCCTCCTGCAGCGCCGCCAGCATGGCATTGAAGGAGACGGCCAGCCGCGCCAGCTCGTCCTTGCCCTTCTCGGGCACCCGCTCGCTCGTGTCCAGCGTGCTCGTCACCCGCTCGGCCGCGTCGCTGACGCGGCGCACCGACACCAGAGTGGTGTGCGAGACGATCGCGCCCGCGCCGGCCGCCAGCACGACGCCGGCAAGCGAGACGAGCAGCAGGATCAGCTCCAGCCGCTGCAACTCGTGGTCGACGTTGTTGAGTGGAGTGGCGATCTGCATCGCGAAGTGGCTGGCAACGGGCACCGTCAGCACGCGTGCGTGGACGCCGGCGATCGTCATGTCCGCGAAGAAGGCGTCGCGCGTACCGGCCGCCACCGCGAGCGTGTGCGAATCAACCGGCATCGCTCCCTCGTTCGTCGGCCGGATTCTCGTGCCCTTGGCGCTGACGACCTGGAAGTGGTCGTTCTCGCCGAAATGCTGGGCGGGAAACACGTTCAGGGGCTTCCCGGCCGGAGGTACGGCGACGAAGGGTCGGCCCTGGATCGCGGCCGCGGCGTCCTTGAGCTCGTTGTTGACGTTCTGCAGCAGATCCGCGCGCATCGAGAAGAAGATGGCAACCGAGGCCAGCGCCACCGAGAAGGCGACGACCAGCGCCGTGGCCAGGGCGAGTCGGACGCGTAGGCTCATTGCTCACGCAGCGCGTAGCCGGCACCGCGCACGGTGTGGATCAGGCGCGGCTCCCCGCCAGCCTCGGTCTTGCGGCGCAGATAGCCGACGTAGACGTCGAGGGTGTTCGACTCGGTGCCGAGGTGGCTGCCCCAGACCCGCTCGAAGACGAGCGAGCGGGTGAGCACCTGGCGCGGGTTGCGCAGGAAGAACTCGAGCACATTCGCCTCGGTGACCGAGAGCCTGAACTTCCGCTTGCCGCGCTGCGCCTCTAGCGTGCCGAGATCGAGAGTGAGGTCGGCGAAACGCAGGATCTCTCCGCTGGTGCCCGGCGCGGTCCGGCGCAGTAGCGCGCGCACGCGGGCCAGCAGCTCCTCCAGCTCGAACGGCTTGCCCAGGTAGTCGTCGGCGCCGGCGTCGAGCCCCTCGATCCGGTCGCCGAGGTCGTCGCGCACGGTGAGCATGAGAATCGGGACCCTGCTCTGCGCCTTGCGCAGTAGCCGGCAGACCTCCAACCCGTCCACGCCCGGCATCAAAACGTCCAGCACGATGGCATCGGGCTCGCGCCGCTCGACCGAAGCCAGCGCCTCGGCGCCGTCGGCGGCCAGCTCGACGCCGTAGCCCTCGAGGCCGAGCGCGCGCTCAAGCGCCTCGCGAACGGCGCGATCGTCATCGACAACGAGGATCTGCATCAACTTCCTCCCATCGCCTACCCGGGCTCGGGCGCGAGATTCGAGGTCTCTACATAAGAAAGGTAAGGCAAAGAGCCTAAGAGGGGCGTGAGAGAAGTGCGCAAACCGCTCAACTCTCATGGCTGTCTTAGCGATAGCTGCTTTTGTTCGGAGCGTGTTCTACCTCGGATATCTGAGCAGCGAGCTGCTGCGGCGCAAGGGCCGCACGATCCTGACCCTGCTCGGGCTGGCGCTCGGAGTCGCGCTGGTGATCGTCATCACCTCGCTCTCGCACGGGCTCGACCAGGCCCAGAAGACGGCGCTCAATCCGCTTTCGAGCATCGGCACCGATCTGACGGTTACGGTTCAGCCCGACGGTGCCGGCGGCGCCTTCGCCAATCGCACCGTGAGCACCGACCTTTCGACGCTCGGCAAGGCCGGCCAGCATTTCTCCTACGACACCTTCTCCTCCGGCTCGCAGACCACCTTCGCGCAGTCGCAGGCAAAGAACGTCTCGTCCATCTCCGGCGTCACGAAGATCGCGACCGGTTTGACGCTGACCGTGACGCACCAGGAAGGAAAGGTGCCGAAGATCTCCACTCAGATCACGGCCGGCGGCCAGCGGCTCAATGTTCAGGGTCAGACGAGCCCACCGACGGCAGCGGAGATGGCGAAGATGGCGAGCTGCCTGGCGAAGCAGGAGAAGTCCAGCTCGAGCTCGACCACTACGACCACTACGCCGAGCCCCCAGCAGGGCGGCAGCCTGACCGGCGGCCAGGGTGGCCCGGGACAGTTCGGCGGCTCCGCGGCCATGCGCAAGTGCATGCCCGCGAGCATGCGCCGCTTCTCGAGAACGGTCACCACCAAGAAACAGACGATCACCAAGAACGTTAAGACGCCCAAGACGAACATCAAGACCTCCACCTACACGATTGGCGGCGTGGACACGAGCCGGACGGACATGGGCCTAATCACGGCCGCCCAGGTCACGAAGGGCCGCTTCCTATCCAAGAAGAACGCCCGCGAGGCACTCGTCGCCAACTCCTACGCCTCCAGTCACAAGCTCAAGCTCGGTTCGACGCTGACCATCAAGAAGACCAAGTTTCGCGTCGTCGGGCTCGTCCAGGCGCCTCTCGGCGGCCAAAGCGCCGACGTCTACGTCCCGCTGACGCAACTGCAGACGCTCTCCGGCCAGAAGAAACAGATCAACGTCGTGCTCGTCCGCGCCGGCAAGAGCTCGGCCGTCGGAACGGTCCAGAAGAAAATCGAGAGCAGCTTCCCGACCGCCCAGGTTGCCAGCGCCAAGGAAGAGGCGGCGCAGATCTCGGGCTCACTCGTCACCGCCTCCGACCTGGCCAAGAGCCTTGGCCTCGCTCTCTCGATCATCGTGATCGCCATGGCCATCATGCTGGCCGCGCTGCTCACCCTCTCTTCGATCGCCAAGCGTGTGCGCGAGATCGGAACGCTGCGTGCGCTCGGCTGGTCGCGGAGGCTCGTGATCAGGCAGATCGCCGCCGAGTCGCTGGCCCAGGGAATCGTGGGCGGCGCGATCGGAGTGGTGATCGGAATCGCCGCCACCGCCGTGATCAATTCGTTCAACCTTTCCCTTTCGGCCTCCTCGAAGGCCGCCGCCACCACCACCGGCGGAGGATTCCGCGGCTTCGCCAGCAACGCGCAAACGGCGACCCAGAGCGCAACCAGCCAGGTCGCCCTGCACGCTCCGCTGGCCGGATCGATCATCTTGATCGGCTTCGCCCTTGCAGTTCTCGGAGGTCTCCTTGCCGGAGCAACCGGAGCGCTTCGCGCCGCGCAACTCCGTCCTGCCGATGCCCTGAGGCAGGTCGAGTGATGTTGGCCCCACCACTCTACGAGTTGCGCGGCGCGACCCGGTCTTTCCGGCTTGGAAACTCGACCATCATGGCGGTCGACAGCATGGACGTCGCCCTCGACACGGAGGAGTTCGTCGCGCTGGAGGGGCCGAGCGGCTCGGGCAAGACGACGCTCCTGCAACTGCTCGGAGCGCTCGACCGGCCGTCCAGCGGCAAGGTCTTCTTCGAAGGTCGCGATCTTGCCGCGCTCTCGGACGGAGAGCTTGCGGAGCTGCGACTGCGCTCCTTCGGCTTCATCTTCCAGCAGTTCAACCTGCTTACGACGCTGACCGCCGTCCAAAACGTGGAGGCCGGCCTCGCCCCGCTCGGTGTCTCTGCGGGAGAGCTGCGCGAGCGGTCGCTGGCGATGCTTGCAGAGGTCGGCCTCCGCGATCGCGCCTTCCACCTCCCCAGCCAGATGTCCGGCGGCGAGCAGCAGCGCGTCGCAATCGCCAGGGCGCTTCTGGCCGAGCCGCGTGTGGTGCTCGCCGACGAGCCGACCGGCAATCTCGATTCCAAGAGCGGCGCCGATGTGATCGCGCTACTCACCGATCTGGCGGCGCGGCACGGCACGACAATCATCGTGGCGACCCACGACGCAGGGCTCGCCGCTCGTGCTCCGCGCCGCCTGACCATGCACGACGGCCGCCTTGTCGGCGACGAGAAGAACGGCAAGAAGGCCAAGACCACAGAGAAGCGCTAGCCGCACCGCTTCATCCGAGGGAGGTACAGATGAGCTATACGCCCCTCAGCGCGTATCAGAGGATCGAGCTCGCACTCGGCGACATCACCAAGGAGCGTGTCGACGCGATCGTGAACGCGGCCAACAGCGGTCTTCGTGGAGGCGGCGGAGTCGATGGCGCCATCCACCGCGCCGCCGGGCTCGAGATCATGAAGGAGTGCCGCAGAATCGGCTACTGCGGACCCGGCGAAGCCGTGATCACCGGCGCCGGCAGGCTACCCGCGCGTTTCGTCATTCACGCCGTCGGTCCGATCTGGCACGGCGGAATCGACGGCGAGGCGCTGCTTTTGGCCTCCTGCCACGAGCGGGCGCTCGAGTTGGCCAGGACGAATCACTGCTCGACGGTCGCCTTCCCGGCGATCTCCACCGGCGCCTACGGTTACCCGGCGGAGCTGGCTGCGCCGGTCGCCCTCGCCGCGACGGCGGAGACGCTCGAGCGACTACCGATGATCGATCTGGTGCGCTTCGTCTTCGTCGAGGAGCGGCGGCTCGAGATCTACCGGCGCGCGCTGGAACGGCTGAGAGAGTCGGACGTGGGGCTCCGCTTGCTTCGCGCCGACCGATCGATCGGCTTCGCCGGGCGAGACGTTGGCGACGCCGCCTAGCTGCCGGACTTATCTCTCCATCCGTTACGCTGAGCTACTTCAGCGCGACTTCGACTCCGGCGTCAACCGGCCCGATCAGCCGCGGTACGACCGGCAGAACGCTCTCACGGGCGCAGAAGGCGATGTCTTCCTCGAGGCCCGCGGCAACGATGTTGCGGGCGCTCTGGCTCACGCGTAGACCGTCCTCGGCGCTGGCGAATGACCGCGCTAGCCTGATTGCCGCCGTGGCCGAGTCGGTGTGATTGCCGTCGAGCTGCTCGGC
Organism: Thermoleophilia bacterium; assembly: GCA_017882615.1. GTDB lineage: Bacteria > Actinomycetota > Thermoleophilia > Gaiellales > Gaiellaceae > Fen-549. The sequence goes on along the minus strand of JADGPD010000038.1, from coordinate 11,200 downwards.
GATGCGCCCGGCGACGTAGGCGTCGTCGAGACAGAGCTCGCCGCGCGATCCCGCGCAGAGGATGTCCAGCTCGTCGGCTCCGTCGGCTCGGACGGCTTCGATAAGCGCCTCCAGATTAAGCAGCGAGGCGACGAGCACACGCTCGGCGTGCGCGGCGGCGGTGACGAGCAGGCGGGTGCCGTTGGTGGTCGAGAGCACCAGCGTCGGAGCGCCCGGCTCGCCGACGTATTCGCGCGGCGAGTTGCCGAAGTCGAAGCCGGGGATGGGAGAGCACTTGCGCTCGCCCCCGAGCATGGCCGGGCTGTGCTCGGCGGCCAGCGCTTGAGCGTCCTCGATGTCGGTGCAGCAGAGGACGCGCTCGTAGCCGGAGGCCAGCGCCTGAGTGATGGTGGAGGTGGCTCTGAGCACGTCGATGACGACGGCGAGCTGCGCGTCAACCGGCTCAAACGGAGTAAAGGACACATGAATGCGCATGACAAGTAGGCTACCGAGAAGTCAGAAATGGCGACGTGCTACCGACATCCCGATCGCGAGACAGGGCTCTCCTGTTCGGTCTGCGAGCGCCCGATCTGCACCGACTGCGCAACCTTCGCAGCCGTGGGGATCCGCTGCCCCGACCACTCGGGCAAGCCGCAGGGCGTCGAGAAGGTCACCAGAACCGTGCGGCGGGCGCACTACGAAGGCTCGGGCGCGCTGGTCACGCGAACGCTGATCGCGATCAACATCATCGTCTACCTGGCCACGGTGGCAACCGGCGGCGGCATCAACTCCAACTCCGGGACGATCTACACGCACGGCGTGCTGTTCGGTCCTTCGGTGGCAAGCGGCGACTACTGGCGCCTTCTGACCTCGGCCTTCATGCACTACGGCCCGATCCACCTCGGCATGAACATGCTCGTTCTCTGGTTCGTCGGAACTCCGCTCGAGGAGCGGATGGGGCGGGGACGCTTCCTCCTCCTCTACTTGGTCGCCGGACTGGCCGGAGCGGCCGGAGCGCTCCTCGCATCGCCCTGCGTCCTGACGGCCGGCGCGTCCGGCGCAATATTCGGCCTGTTCGGCGCCGCGGTGGTTCTCGAGCGCCAGGGAATTACCATCTTCGGTAGCTGGCTCTACACGGTGATCATCATCAACCTGGCCTTCACGTTCGGAGCCAGCGGGATCTCGATCGGCGGGCACATCGGCGGCCTGGTCGGCGGAATTCTGGCCATGCTCGGCCTCTCGCGCTTCGGCCGTACGCACGCGCTCTATGGCCGCGCGGGCGTGATCGGCTACGGAATGCTGCTCGTAGTCGGCGCGGCGAGCGTCCTGCTCGGGATCTGGGCCGCGAAGCAGGGCTGCACGGCGATTCTCTAGCGCCTAGCCGGCGAGCCTGGCCCTCTGCCTGCGCGCCCTGAACTCGGCCGTCCAGGCGGCCAGGCGCAGGCCGAACCAGAAGGGCGCGAAGAGACCGTAGAAGAGGATCAGCGCGACGAAGAGCAGGGCCCACCAGAGCAGCCAGCGAAACGGGCTGATCCGCGGCGGAACGCGATCGCTCACGCGCGGGCCATCGTTTTCCACCTCTGCTTCGGGCTGCACGCAGGCAGCCTAGCGCGAGCCGGAGCGAACGGTTGCGCCCGGCCAGCCGAGGCGCACGTTGATCTGGTCGAGCGCCTGCTTGGCCGTGTCGCGCACCTCGGCGTCGTGGTCGAGAAGGGCGGTGCGAAGCGGCCTCAGGGCGCTCGAGTCGCCGATCGCGCCCAGCGCCTCGGCGGCGGCCATGCGCACGACCTCGGGGACGCTGATGTTGTTGAGGCAGGCAATCAGCGGACCGACCGCGCGCTCGTCGCCGATCTCGCCCAGCGCTCGCGCAGCCGCCGCGCGCATGGAGTGCGAGTCGTCCTCGAGCAGCACCGTGACGAGCGGCTTGACGACGCACGAGCCCATCTCCACCGCCCGATCGATCATGTGCAGGGCGAGGTAGTAGCGAGCTCCGCACTCGTTGCATCCCGGCCGCCAGCCCAGCCGCGCCAGCGAGCGAGCGGCCATCCGGCAGACGTCGTAGCGGCGATCGCCGAGCGCCTCGACGAGCGGTCCGATAGCGCGAGCGTCACCGACCCTGCCGAGCGACTCGGCGGCCTGAGCCCGCACGCTCGAGTCCGAGTCGGTCAAGAGCGTCAGAAGCGGCTCGATCGCTCGTGCGTCGCGCAGGCAGGCCACCGCCCGCGCCGCCGACTCGCGCACATAGGCGTCTTCATCGGACAGCGCCGCGAGGAGGGGCTCGATTGCTCGCTGGTCGCCGATCTGGCCAAGCGCTTCGGCCGCCTTGGCTCGAACGAGGCGATCGCCGTCGCAGAGCTCTCGCACGAGCGGATCCTCGGCGCGAGTGTCTCCCAGGCGCCCTAGCGCCTCGGCCACCGCGGCGCGCACATGGCTGTTTGCGTCCTCGAACTCGGCCAGAAGCGGCTCCTCGGCCTCGGTGTCTCCGAGCCGGCCGAGCGCCTCCGCCGCGGCCGTGCGCACCTGCCAGTCGTGGTCGCGCAGGGCCAGCACGAGAGGAAGCTCGGCGCTCATTTCGCGACTCTCACCGAGGGCGTGGGCCGCCTCCGCTCGCACTTCGGCGGCTCCGTCGCCAAGTGCGCCCAGCACCAGATCCTGCTGTTCGAGCCTGACCAGGGCGTGCAGAGCCTGGGTGCGCAGCTCGACTTGCGGCGCCGAGGCCAGCACCCGCGTCAGGCCGGCGACGTCCCGCTTTCCTTCCAGCTTCTCGACGTTTGGCCTTCCGAAACCGAACATGGATCACGCTCCAAGCTCGCTTCGGGCGCAAAGCCGAACCGGCAGATGACCTGCGCTCGAGAGTCATCCGTCTATCTCAGTCTACGACCGTTCTGATCTTCGAACAAGACGTTTTGTGCGCGCAAGCGGGGGATTTTGGAGGAAAATCGACTTCCGCATCGGCCTGTCGGAGCTCAGCAAGCGGCCAGTGAGGCCGCGTAGAAGCGCAGATACGCGGCGACGTGCTTGTTCCAGTAGGAGCCCGAGTGAGCGCCGGGCCAGGTGTGGAAAGTGACCTTCTGACCATGTTCGCGCAGAACCCTCACCAGCTCTGCGTCGGCCGAGGCGAACGGATCCTGATTGCCGACATCGATCCAGACACGGGTGCTACGACCTAACGGCGCCGATCGGCTCGAGGCCATCCCTATGACGTCGTTACGCGCGAAGTCCGCGGCATCGTCGAACGCGCCCTGCGGCGTCTCGCCGCCCGTGCTCCAGAGCGCCGCCGAATGGCCGCCTACCGCGCAGAAGGCGCCCGGATGCCGCAGGCCCGCAAACACTGCACCGAAGCCGCCCATCGAGATGCCACCGATTGCGATGCGGCGGCGGTCGGCCTCGGTCCGCGCCAGTGCCGCCGGTATCGCCTCGTTCATGACGTAGCTGCCCCAACGGCCGCCGGCACGGTCGTGGTAGTAGCTGCTCTCGCCCCCGTTGACGAGCAGGAGGTCGGGCGCGCGCGAGCCGAGCCCGGCGAGCGCGTCGAACCAGTACCTGGTCAGATAGCTATTGGGAGAGGAGCCCCTTCCGTGCAAGAGAACGAGCAGCGGCCGTCCGGCTCCTCCGCCTTTCGGGACGACGACGATCTCCTCCAGCGAACGCCCCACCAGCGCGCTCTTCAGCGTGAAGTGCGTCACCCTGGCTCCGTGCTGATCGGGCTTGAATACCCGGTAGAGGCGGAACAGCCCCCAGCCGGCGGGCAGGAGCAGCACTACGGCAATGGACAGGCCGAGTAGGCGGCGTCCGAGCACCCCACGACCCTATAACCTGTCTGCCCCGAGCACCAACAAGGAGCCCTCGATGAGCGAAGCCAGCGAACCAAACGACGTCGTGACGATGGACAAGATCGTCTCGCTCTGCCGCCGGCGCGGTTTCGTCTTCCCCTCCTCGGAGATCTACGGCGGGCTCGGCTCGGCCTATGACTACGGGCACTACGGCGTGCTGGCCAAGAACAACGTCAAGGCGCGCTGGATGGAGGCGATGACCCAGGAGCGCGACGACATCGTGGCGCTCGACTCGACGATCATCCTCCACCCCAAGGTCTGGGAGGCCTCGGGGCACCTTCAGTCCTTCTCCGATCCGCTGATCGATTGCCGCTACTGCAAGAAGCGCTTTCGCGCCGACGATCTCGAGCACTGCGAGTGCGGCAAGAAGCCGTCGAAGCACCCCGGCGAAACATCCGATTGCGACCTGACCGAGCCGCGCCAGTTCAACCTGATGTTCGAGACGACGATCGGGCCGGTGCAGGAATCGGGCTCCAAGGTCTACCTCCGCCCCGAGACGGCGCAGGGCATCTTCATCAACTTCAAGAACGTGTCGCAGCTGGCGCGGCGCAAACCGCCGTTTGGCATCGCCCAGATCGGCAAGTCCTTCCGCAACGAGATCACGCCCGGCAACTTCCTCTTCCGCACGCGCGAGTTCGAGCAGATGGAGCTGGAGTTCTTCGTGCCGCCGGACGAGTCCGCGCAGTGGTACGAGTACTGGCTCGAGCAGAGGAAGAGCTGGTATCTGCGCTACGGCCTGCGCTCGAGCCACCTGCGCCTGCGCCCGCACTCCGAGGACGAGCTCTCGCACTACTCCAGCGGCACCGCCGACGTGGAGTACCTGTTCCCGATTGGCTGGTCGGAGTTGGAGGGAATCGCCAATCGCGGCGACTACGACCTGAGCCGCCACACCGAGTTCTCGGGCGTCAAGTTGGAGTACGTGGGGCAAGACGGCGAGCGCTACGTGCCGCACGTGATCGAGCCCTCCGCCGGCGCCGACCGCTCGCTACTCGCCTTCCTCGTGGATGCCTACGACGAGGAAGAGGTGGCCGGGCGGCAGCGCACGCTGCTTCGCCTGCATCCGCAGATCGCGCCGGTCAAGGCGGCCATCCTCCCGCTGATCGGCAAGAACGAAGAGATGGTCTTGAAGGCGCGCTCGCTCTACGAGGAGCTACGCCTGCGCTTCGTGGTCGAGTACGACGACTCGGGCGCGATCGGCCGCCGCTACCGCCGCCAGGACGAGATCGGCACCCCCTGGGGCGTCACGATCGACGACCATACGCTCGAGGACGACACGGTCACCATCCGCGACCGCGACTCGCTGGAACAGATCCGAGTCGCCATCTCGCAGGTGGGCGCGCACCTGGCCGAGCAGCTGGCCGCGCCGTGGAAGACACCGAAGGGCGAGTAGAAATCGGCTCGTGATCAGGCTTTAGGTCGTGGCGCGTTCTCTGCCACGCTCGTAGCACTTCTCTATTCGCCCGCCACCGAGCCACCCGCCCGCGGGGTCGTTCCAAGCTACCGCCCCGAATCGACGAAAGACGCACCTTCTGTGCCGAGTTCGCGCCGATTTCGAAAACCGGTCTGAGCGACCTCCGGGCCGCCTCCTCGTAGTAGCGAGCCTACTCGGGCGCCTGCCGCTCGAGCGCCCTCGCGCTGGGCGGAGCGAAGCCGAACTTCTTGTACAGGCCGTGCGCGTCGACGGTGTGCAAGTACCAGCGCATGCGCGCAAACGGTCCCTCCTCGACGCTGAAGCGGATGATCATGGCGCCGAAGCCGCGGCCGCGGTACTCGGGCAGGACATAGACGTCGGCCAGGTAGGCGATCGCGACGCCGTCCGAGACGGTGCGGGCGAAGCCGATCTGGCGGTTCTCGTGGTAGAGGCCGACGACGCGGTTTGCCTCGCGAACCAGCCGCTCCTGGATCTCGTAGGGGCGTCCCTTCGCCCAGTAGGTCTGCGTCGAGAGAAAGCTGTGGACCTCGGCCACGTCGATTCTCGCGGCGCTGTCGTCGAGCTCGTATCCGCCCGGGAGTTCCTTCTTCATGCCGAAAGCGTACGCAGACGGAAGCCGCCGTGCTCTTCGTAGGAGGCGGTGATCACCGCGAGGCACTCGCGCGAGGCCCGTTCATCCAGCCCGATCGCGCCCGATTCGGCCAGCGGACGGTGCAGAAATCCCTCCAATCCCGCAAAACCTTCGGCCGATAGCGGCATCGATCCGGCGGCGCAGTTGCGGCAGACAATGCCGCCCGCGCGAGCCGAGTAGCCGGCGAAGGGCGGCCCGCTGCCGCAGCCGGCGCAGCTGCCCAGATGAGGCAGATAACCGGCCAGCCAGATCAGCTTGAGCTGGAAGGAGAGTGTCAGCGGGTCGAGCGCGGGCCTGGCCGGCGCGCGGCTCGGAAGCTCGTCGAGCAGGTCGAGAAAGCGGGTCAGCGCCTCGAAGGCGCGCGGGTTCGACTCCTGCTCGCCGAACAGGCGCAGCATCGCCTCGGCGCCGATCAGGCCAACGCCGAGCCGGTATGGCTCCTCGCGGGCGCCGCGGTGCGAGTGCAGCAGCTCGACCCCGGTGACGGTGCTGAGATCGCTCCGGCCCTCGTGCAGCATGATCTCGACGTGCGAGAGCGGCTCCAGCCGGGCGCCGAAGCGCGACTTGGTCTTGCGGATCCCCTTCGCCACCGCGCCGACGCGGCCGCGCTCGAGTGAGTAGAGATGAAGCACGCGATCGGCCTCGCCCAGCCTGAACGAGCGTAGAACAACTGCTTCAGTCTTTAGCGCTCGTCCCATACGGCCAGTCTAGTGCCCAGTTTCAACGACTACCGTCCGGGTTGCTACCTAGTGTGATTTGTGGCATGGGGCTCGATGCTCCAGAGCTAAACGAATCCGCGTCGAAGCAAAAGGGCGTGGCATCGGTCGAAAGGAGCGGAACATGCGCGTAACGGTCGAGGATGTGCCACAAGTCCGGATTGGAAACAAGGGCATACTGATCAGGATCCGCGACGAACGTGGCGGAAAGAACGTCGGAAAGCTCTGGATTAGCCAGGCGAACATCCGCTGGGCGAAAGGGAGCACGCAGGAAAAGAACGCGAAGACGCTTTCCATGTCGGAGCTCGTCGACTACCTCAATAGCATCACGTAACGCCTGCCCGAATCCCGCTGCCTAGCGCCGCTGGCAGCGCGGGCAAAACCAGGTTCCACGGCCGGCGATCCGGGTCTTCGAGATTGAGGTGCTGCAGCGCTCACAGGGCTCGTTTTCGCGTCCATAAACGCGAAACTCGTTCTGCATCGAGCCTGTCTCTCCGTCCGGTAGCGCGTAGTCGCGCAGTGTCGCTCCCTGGCGAGCGATACCCAGCGCGAGCACTTCGCGAATGGCTCCGTGCAAACGTACGATTGCCTGCCGCGACAGCGATCCGGCCGTTGCAGCCGGATGCAGGCGTGCCGCCCAGAGCGCCTCGTCAACGTAGATGTTCCCGAGCCCGGCCAGTGTGCGCTGATCGAGCAGGGCCGCCTTGAGCGCGATGCGGCGCCCGGCCAGGCGCCCGCGCAGCAGCTCGGAGCTGAAATCCGGCGCCAGCGGTTCCGGGCCGACGCGAGCGGCCAGGTAACTCTCCAGCTCGATTGCGTCGAGCAAGCACCAGGTGCCGAAACGGCGCACGTCGCGGTATACGAGCTCCGAGCCGTCGTCCAGCTCGAGTCTGGCCCGTTCATACGGAAGCAGGTCGCCCCCGGCTTGCCGGTGCCGCAGCGAGCCGGTCATGCGCAGGTGCACGACAAGCGTCTTTCCACTCTCGAAGCGGACGAGCAGGTACTTGCCGCGGCGATCGAGCGCCGCGATCCGCTCGCCCTCGAGCTCCTCCGCCAACTTCGCCGGTGCGCGCGGGCGAGTCAACCTCGAATCGCCGATCTCGGCGCGGAGGATCGTCCGCTCGCCGAGCATTGGCTCGAGCTCACGGCGAATCGTCTCGACCTCGGGTAGCTCGGGCACAGTTCAAGCCTAGTCCCGCGAATGCCGGCGATCAGGCACCGGCTGCGCCGGCACTGGCCAGCTCCTCCTCGAGCAGCTGCTCGTACCCGTCCGCGAGCCGATGTAACTCGCGGGCGCCGTCGCCGTGAAAGGCCGGCCCGTGCATCAAAGCCAGCGCCCGAGGAGAAAGCTCCGCGAGCTTGCGAATGGTCGGCGCCGTGTTAGGCGTTATGGCGGTGGCCCGAAACTCTCTTTCCGCGGCGAGCGCCGGCTCGACGATGTCGTCCTCGACGATCTGCGGTCCGTCGCCGAGGCTGGTGAACAGGTCGCCGCAGAGAAGCGTGCCCGTGCTCTCCTCGTAGAGAACCCCGGCATCCCAGCCGTGCGGAACGTGTGGCGTCGCGATCCACCTGACCCGTTTGCCGCCGAGATCAATCGTCTCTCCATCTTCCAGAGCTCTCGGCTCGCGGATAGCGAGATCCATCGCACTTAGCACACAGCCTCTCTGCCCGACAGCCACACGGGCATTCGGCGCCGCCTCCAGCCAGTCGTTCATCGACCCCGACTCGTCCGCCTCGTGGTGACCGTAAGAGATCCAACGGAGCTTCGAGAGAGGAGTCGCCCGCGTCACTTCTGCAGACACCTGCGGGAATAGACGCCGGTACCCGCAATGGAAGAGAAGTGGTTCTTCCGCGACGATCAGGATCTGGTTGAAGCGAAGGTTGGCGGGCTCGACGTAGGTCGACAGGCAAAAAACTTCGTCCGCAATCTCGGTTAAAGACGTCGCCATGCTGGCCTCCCGGTTGAGTGATCTCGCGAGGTGTCTCCCCTTCGTGAACGGTTTTGATGCGCGAAGACGGCGGGCGGATGCGACAGGCAGTGCTCGACGAGCCGAGATCGAGCTCTGCCCGGGCTACGCGGGCGTGACGAACGGCTTACCGGGGAGACCGCGCTCGGGCGAGCGCCCGCCCAGCCAGGCATTGACGGTCGCACCGACGTCGGCGGGCTCGCCTTCGTAGATGCGGCCGGCGGCGTTCGTGCCCTCGACGTAGGCGAGCAGAAGCTCGTACTCGCGCGTGTGCTCGTTGCCGGGGGTGGTCGGGTCGCAGCCGTGATCGGAGGTGAGCACGAGCAGATCGCCCTCGCGCAGATGGGCCAGCAGCTCGGGCAGCCGGTGATCGAAATCCTGCAGCGAGCGGTGGAAGTTGACCGGGTCGTTGCGGTGGCCCCAGAGCCGGTCGGTCTCGAGCAGGTTGGTGAAGACGAGGCCGTGCTCGAGCTCTTCGAGCAGGCGACCTGTCTGAGCGATCCCCTCGGCGTTGGACTTGGTTTGAATCGACTCGTCGAAGTCGCAACCGGCGAATACGTCCCCGACTTTTCCGACCCCGTAGATCTTGGCGCCCGCTTCGTGCGCCAGCGTGAGGTAGTTGGGCCGGCGCGGCTGCAGCGCGAAGTCGCGGCGGCCCGGCGTGCGCTCGAAGGAGCCGCTCTCGCCCTTGAACGGACGGGCGATCACGCGTCCGACCGTGTGCTTGCCGTCGAGCAGCTCGCGCGCGACCGCACAGGCCTCGTACAGCTCGTCCAGCGGAATGACGTCCTCGTGCGCCGCGAGCTGGAAGACGGAGTCGGAAGAGGTGTAGACGATCCACTTGCCCGTTTCGATGTGCTCCTCGCCCAGCTCCTGGATGATGTCGGCGCCGGAAGCTACCTTGTTGCCGATCACGCCGTGGCCGGTGCGGTGCATGAAGGGGTCGATCACCTCGGCTGGGAAGCCGTACGGGTAGGTCGGGATGAGCTGAGGCATGACGACGCCCATCAGCTCCCAGTGCCCCGTGGTCGTGTCCTTGCCCGCGGAACGCGGCGCAAGCCGGCCGGCGATCGCCGGCGCGCCCGGTTGCGGCGGGCAGCCCTTCAGCGGAGCGACGTTTCCCAGACCGAGCGCCTCGAGCATCGGCAGGTCGAGGCCGCTGACCGCCTCGGCAACGTGGCCCAGCGTATTGGCGTCCTCGTCGCCGTAGCGCGAGGCATCCGGCAGTGGGCCCGCGCCCACTCCGTCGAGCACGATCACGCAAGCCCGCGCCATGCGCCCATTCTACGAGTCGGCACGGCGGCATCGGTCGAATGCCCGATAGGGAGTGCTTCGTTCTGAAAGGAGTTCGAACGGCTATTCTAGGAGTCGATGGCCACGGCACTCGGATTGATCGGATTACTCGTCGTCATCGTCTGCGTGATCGCGCTGGCGGCCGCTGTCACCTGGCTGGTCGTCAAGATCAGCCCCACGACGGTGGGCAAGAAGCCCGCCGCCAAGAGCGGCGACAGCTAGCCGCGAGTCGTCTCGGCTCCGCGTGCGGCGTCCACCAGCGCCAGCGTAACGTCCACCATGCGCGTGAGGTCGTCGACCGCGATCTCCTCTTCCGGCGAGTGGATGTGGGCCATGCCGTTGGAGAGATTGACGCAGGGAAGACCGCCCGCGTTGAAGATGTTGGCGTCCGCGCCGCCGCCGGTCAACCCTAGTTTTGGCTCGAAACCGCAGCTAGCAAGGGCCTTCTCAGCCAGCGCAATCGGCACGTCGCCGGGCTTGAAACGGTAGCCGCGATAGATCTCGATCAACTTCGTCTCGGCCCGACACTCGCTCTGCTCGGCGGCGAAGCTGATCGTCTCCAGCATCTCCTCGATCAGCTCGAGCTGGGTCTTCTCGTTGTGCGAGCGGATCTCGGCCTCCAGCTCGCACAGCCCCGGGACGATGTTTCGCGCCACGCCGCCGCGGACGACGCCGACGTTCACCGTCGTTTCCTCGTCGATCCGGCCGAGGCGGAAGTCGCAGATCGCTCGGGCGCAGGCCACGATCGCGCTGCGTCCCTCCTCCGGAGCGATGCCCGAGTGGGCGGCGCGTCCGATGAAGGTCGCGTGTAGCTCGCGGTGGTAGGGCGCGCCGAGGATGACCTCGCCGATCGGCGCCGCCTGGTCGTAGACATAGCCGAGCTTGGCCTCGAGCCCCTTCAGATCGAGGAACTTGGCGCCCTGCAACCCGACCTCCTCCATCACCGTGAAGACGAGCTCGACGCCCGCGTGCGGGCGGTGCTCCTTGAGGATGCGCCGCGCCGCCTCGAGCATCGCCGCGACCGCCGCCTTGTTGTCGGCGCCGAGGATCGTCCCGGCCGAGTTGCGCACGACCCCGTCTACGACCTCGGGCACGATCGCCCCCTGCGGCGGCACAGTGTCCAGGTGCGAGCAGAGCATGATCGGGACGCCGCCGGGCTCGGCGCCGGGCAGGCGGCAGACGATGTTTCCCGCCTCGCCGGGAATCAGCGGCGCGGCGCCATCTTCGTGCGGATCGAGCCCCAGCCCGCGCAGATAGGCGAGCACGTAGTTGGCGGCGGCGCGTTCCTTGCTCGACGGGCTCGGGATTCGAGCCAGCTCCGTGAAGAGCGTGATCACGCGCTGAGGCAT
>JADGPD010000037.1 GCA_017882615.1 Thermoleophilia bacterium | reverse complement strand
CGTCTTCTCATATCCGGGGCTCGGTTATCAGATCTACAGGGCGATCACAAACAAGGACTACTTCGTGATTCAGGGGATCTTCCTCTTCATCATCGTCGGAGTCCTGATCGCCAACTTCATCGTCGACATCGTCTACGTTCTCGTCGATCCGAGAACGAGAATCGGAATGCAAGGCGGACAGGCATGACGAAATCAGATAAACCGGCCGGCGACAGCGCCGCGCCGGCAACAGACAGCACGGTGCCCGAAGACGCGCCAATGGCGCCTCTTGGCACCGCCGCAAGTGAACGAAAACCGGCGAAAGCCGTCGTGAAGGCGCGAAACATGGGTGCCGTGCGCGAGATGCTCTATTTCGCGTTCCGAAACCGCAAGCTCGTTATCGGGCTGGGCGTGGTCGTGTTCTTCCTCTTGTTCGCGCTCATCGGGCCGAGCCTCGCGCAGCATGCAGGCGGCGACTACGGCGGTCCAACCAACCATGCGCCAACACTCAAAAACGGGTACTGGTTCGGAACTACCTATACCGGCCAAGACGTCTTTGCCCAATTCGTCGGCGGGCTCCGGCTCGCTTTCATCGTCGGAGTGATCGGCGGAGGGATCGCGGCAATCATCGGAATGGTCGTCGGCTTCACGGCCGGATACAAGGCGGGCCTCACCGACGAGTTGCTGAACATGCTCACGAATGTCGTCCTCTGCATCCCCGTGTTCGCCCTGCTGCTCGTCATCGCGGCGTTCATGGACATCAAGGGCGTCATCCCCGAGGCTCTACTGATCGGGTTCGTCAACTGGCCCTGGGCGGCAAGAGCGCTTAGGTCTCAGACCTTCTCCCTGACCTCGAGGGAGTTCGTGAGCCTGGCGCGCCTAAGTGGCGAGAAGAGCTGGAAGATCATCTTCAAAGAGATCGCGCCGAACATGAGCTCGTACCTGTTCATGATGTTCATCCTCCTGTTCGGAGGCGCGATTCTCACAGCCGCAACGCTCGACTTCATCGGGCTCGGCCCGGCTGGAACGATCTCGCTCGGGCAGATGATGAACTACGCCAACAGTGCTTCGGCTCTCATCAACGGCTGGTGGTGGTGGTTCATACCACCGGGTCTCGCGATCACTCTGATCGTAGGCGGGGCCTACTTCATGAACGTCGGCCTCGACGAGGTCTTCAACCCGCGGCTGAGAGAGATGTGAGCAAGTGAGTCTGCAAATCGAGAACCTAAAGGTCTACTACCGAACCCTCGCGGGCGACGTCCAGGCCCTGGACGGTGTCACCTTCGGCATCGCCGATGGCGAGATCATGGGTCTTGCGGGAGAGTCGGGCTGCGGCAAGTCAACGCTTGGCAACAGCCTGATTTCCCTCACCGGGCGCATGAGATACGTCGAAGGAACGGTCACGCTCGACTCGACCGAGCTTCCCGTCTGGGACTTCGGGGATATGAACCGTCACCGGTTCAAAGATCTCTCGATCATTCCGCAGTACGCCATGAGCGCGCTGAACCCAACGCGGAAGATCGGGCGAATGACTGGAGAGCTGCTCGAGTCGAGGGGCATGAAGCACAAGGAGTTCATTCCGGAGCTGAAGCGCCGGTTCGAGCTGGTCGGGCTCTCGGAAGACGTGCTCGGCATGTATCCGATCGAGCTCTCGGGAGGCATGAAGCAACGCGTCGTGATGGTCGTCTCGACGCTGCTCGACCCCTCCCTCCTGATCGCGGACGAGATCACATCGGCGCTCGATGTCTCGACTCAGAAAGCCGTCGCGGAGATGCTCGTCGAGTTCCGCGAGCGCGGCTTCGTGAAGAGCATGATCGTGATCACACACGACATCTCGATCCTCTACCAGGTCGCCGATACGATCCTCGTGATGTACGCGGGGAAACTCGCCGAGAAAGCTTCGGCCGAGACGATCATCAACACCCCGCGGCATCCGTACACGCGCCTGCTCATCTCGTCGCTACCGGAAGTCGGTGTGACCTACTCGGGTAAGAGACTGACGGGCATCGCCGGCACGCCGCCCGCCCTGCTCAACCCGCCGGAGGGGTGCCGCTTCCGCGATCGTTGCCCGTTCGCTTACGAGAAGTGCCTGGAGGAACCGCCCTTCGTCGAGGTCGATCCCGGCCACTTCACGGCCTGTTGGAAGGAGATCTAAATGAGCGGGCACGGAAACGACTCGCGAGGTAACGGCGAGGCCGGGCTGATCAAGCTCGAGAACGTCAGCAAGATTTACAGCACCGGCACCTTCGGCGGTAAAGCAATAACGGCGATCAGGGATGTCAGCTTCGAAGTGCAGCCTGGAGAGGTCATGTCGGTGATCGGTGAGAGCGGTAGTGGTAAATCCACCATCGGCAAGATGATCCTGCGCCTTTCTCCGATTACGCAAGGCGTGATCAGATTCGGCGGAACCGACATCTCGACTCTCAAGAGGAGGGCGCTGAAGGAATACCGCCGCGACGTTCAGGGCGTGTTCCAGGATCCATTCAGCTCCTACAACCCGATCTTCAAGGCCGATCGCGTCTTCTCGATGATCAAGAGCGAGTTCTTCCCCGGGATGAGCGGACCGGAATGGAGAAACAAGATCGGTTTGGCGCTCGAGGCGGTCACCCTCGATCCGACTCAGGTTCTGAACAAGTACCCGCATCAGCTGAGTGGTGGTCAGCTACAGCGCCTTCTGATCGCACGCGCCCTCTTGCTCGACATCCAGTTCCTGGTCGCCGACGAGATCATCAGCATGCTCGACGCTTCGACTCGGATCGACGTGCTCAACTTGCTCGCCGATCTCAAGGGCAGAGGCCTGGGCATCATGTTCATCACGCACGACCTCTCGCTCGGCAACTACATCAGCGAGAAGACCGTCATCCTCCGTCGCGGCCTGATCGTCGAGATGGGAGCAACCGGGAAGGTGTTCGGTAATCCGACCCACCCGTACACGAAGATGCTCCTCGCCTCCGTCCCCCAGCTTCACCGCAAGTGGGAAGAGATCGCCGATGAGCTCAAGGTGTCGGAGACGGTGCTCTTGGACAGAGAAGCCGCGGCGAAGAAGGCCTACGAAACCGTCAGCGAGATCCTGGCGCCCGATGCCGACGACTCGGTGCTCGTCGAGACCGAGCCCGATCACCTCGTTCGCTTCTCGCCTGAAGAGGCTCGGGGGATCGAGCCCGCCGCACTCGCCGGGAAAACCGCATGAGCCAGGTACAGATCCTGGGCCAGGGGAAGATTGAAAACCTCCCCTGGGAAGACCGACCAGCCGGAAGTACTGAACCGGTTTGGCGCTATTCGAAGAACCCGGTCATCCCGCGCGACCTGATCCCCAGCTCAAACAGCATCTTCAACAGCGCCGTTGTCCCGTACAAGGGCGAATTCGCGGGCGTTTTCCGCTGCGACGATCGCACCCGCCGGATGGTCATGCACCGCGGCTTCAGTTCCGACGCTGTGAACTGGAAGCTCGATCCGGAGCCGCTCCGGTTCGAATGCGACGAGCCCGAGATCGCCGATTTCGTCTACGGCTACGACCCGCGCGTCGTCTGGATCGAGGATCGCTACTACGTGACCTGGTGCAACTGCTACCACGGGCCCACGATCGGGGTCGGCTGGACAAAGGACTTCGAGACGTTCCACCAGTACGAGAACGCCTTCCTGCCGTTCAACCGAAACGGCGTTCTGTTCCCGCGCAAGATCGACGGCAACTTCGCCATGCTTTCGCGTCCCTCGGACAACGGCCACACCCCGTTCGGCGAGATCTTCTACAGCGAAAGCCCCGATCTGACCTACTGGGGCAAGCACCGGCACGTGATGGCGCCGGTCGAGAACTCCTGGCAGGCCACCAAGATCGGCGGAGGGCCGGTTCCGATCGAGACCTCCGAGGGCTGGCTGCTCATCTACCACGGCGTGCTCACCTCCTGTAACGGCTTCGTCTACAGCGCGAGCGTCGCCTTGCTCGATTTGGAGAAGCCCTGGAAGGTGATCGCACGCGCCAAGCCTTACGCCATCTCGCCGCAGACGCTGTATGAGTGTGTCGGGGACGTACCCAACGTCGTCTTCCCCTGCGCCGCGCTCTGCGACGCCGATACTGGCCGCCTGGCGATCTACTACGGCGCCGCGGACACGGTGACCGGGCTCGCCTTCGCCTACGTCGACGAGTTGGTCGAGTTCGCGAAGAAGAACTCGCTCTAGGATCGCTCCAGAATCGACGCGCGCAGACCCTCGCCGGTCTGCGCGCGTCAGTCTTCTCAGTTAGTCTCTCCGCCTATGGATATGGCCGTTCTTCACTTCTCGATGCTTCTCAAGAGCAGGCTCGTCGATCGAAGCGGCGAGAACCTCGGCCGCGTGGAAGACCTGATTGTCAGGCTGGCCGACGGCGCCTATCCCCCGGTCACAGGGCTCAAGGCGCACGTCGCCGGACGCGATCTCTTCGTCGCCAACAAGGCGATCGCCGAGCTCAAGCCGGGCAGAGTTCAACTCGCGGGAGATCAGCTCAATCTCGGCCGTTTCGAGCGGCGGCGCGGTGAGGTGCTCCTGCGTCAAGACGTTCTCGGGCACCGGCTGATCAATGTGGCCGGCGCTCGGCTGGCCAGAGCCAGCGACATCGAGCTGGCGTTTACCGAGGGCTCCTGGCGCGTCGTGGGCGTAGACGTCAGCCTGCGCGGGCCCTTGCGTCGACTTCTGCCGAGAAGGTTCGGAGGCCGTTCGGCTGCGCGCACCCTGCTCGACTGGGGAAGCGTCGAGCCCTTCGTAGGCCATGTGCCCTCATCGCGATTGCGCATGCGCTTCGGCAAGCTGGCGCAGCTCCATCCGGCCCAGATCGCCGACCTGGTCGAGGCCGCCTCGCACGCGGAGGGCGAAGAGATCATCCGAGCCGTGGGCGCCGACCGCGAGCTGGAAGCCGACGTCTTCGAGGAGCTCGATCCCGAGCACCAGGTTGAGTTTCTGCATCAACGCTCGGACGCCGAGGCGGCGAACGTGCTGGCCAAGATGGGCGCCGACGACGCGGCCGATCTGCTGGCCGAGCTCGATCAGGAACGGCGCGAGCCGGTGCTCTCGCTGCTGCCGAAGACTCAGCAGCGCAAGGTTCGAACACTGCTCGGATTCAATCCCTCGACCGGCGGCGGGCTGATGAACCCCGATTTCCTCTGCCTTTCCGAGCGCGTGACGGTCAAGAGAGCGCTCGATGAGGTGAGAAAATCGCAGCTGGAGCCCGAGCAACTGACCGTCGTCTTCACGCACGACGCTCAGAAGAGGCTGTCCGGCGCACTCGCGATCGCCGCGCTCGTCTGCGCCGACCCCGAAGCGAAGCTAAAGGACATCATCCAGCGCCGCCCGGTGAGCCTGCATCCCGACGCCGATCTGCCCGAGGTGGCCCGCGAGCTGACCGACTTCAACCTCACCGCGCTGCCGGTGGTGGACGAGGAAGAGCACGTTATCGGCGTGATCGCCGTTGACGACGTTCTCGAGCTGATATTCCCGGAAGACTGGCGCCGACGCTTCAGCGCCTTCAACAGCGAGTAGCGCGCCTCCGACCGCGCCTCGCAAGAACCTCCAGAGCCGATGGAAATGGACGCTCGGGCTGGTAGAGTCGGGGCGGCTCTTTTAGTTCGCGTGGAGGTATCCGTGGAATCCGACGACCCTTT
This sequence comes from Thermoleophilia bacterium, assembly GCA_017882615.1. GTDB lineage: Bacteria > Actinomycetota > Thermoleophilia > Gaiellales > Gaiellaceae > Fen-549. Next base: position 12,934 of record JADGPD010000037.1, on the reverse strand, counting down.
GAGTAGCAACTCCGCGCGCGCCTTACAGGCACGGTGAGCGAAACGGATCGCTGACCTCCTGGGCGTGCGCGAGACGCACGCATGACCGGCCCGCGGGCCGGAGGAGGTATAGCGATTGTCCAAGAGGAAGACTCCTGCGCGTTCGGCTCGGCCGCCGAAGGCTGCTTCTCAGCCCGACGAGGCTCGCTTCGGCGACATCAAGGGCGCCCTGGGCACGATTCGCCAGGGTGATGTTCCGCCGCGCCATTCGTGGCGCGGCCGGACCAAAGCTCTGCTTGCGATCATGGGGCCCGGCCTGATCGTGATGGTCGGCGACAACGACGCCGGCGGAGTCTCGACCTACGCGCAAGCAGGACAGAACTACGGCACCAGCCTGCTCTGGGTACTCGCCCTGCTGATCGTCGTCGTGATCGTCAATCAAGAGATGGTCGTGCGGTTGGGCGCCGTCACGGGCGTCGGGCATGCCCGGCTCGTTTTCGAGCGATTCGGACGCTTCTGGGGCACCTACTCGGTCGGAGCGCTGTTCGTGCTCAACTTCCTCACCATCCTGACGGAGTTCATCGGGATCACCCTCGCGCTCGAGTACCTGGGCGTAAATCGCTACATCGTCGTTCCGCTCGCCGCCCTGGCGCTGATTGCGATGACTCTCACCGGCAGCTTCCAGAACTGGGAGCGCTTCATGTACGTGTTCATCGCCGCCAGCCTGATCGTCATTCCGCTTGCTCTGCTCAGCCACCCCCACGCCGGCCCCGTGCTGCACGGCTTTCTGGTCCCCAGCGTGCACGGAGGCGTCAACTCGACCTCGGTCCTGCTGATCATTGCGATCATCGGGACGACTGTTGCGCCCTGGCAGCTCTTCTTCCAGCAGTCGAACGTGATCGACAAACGGATAACGCCTCGCTGGATCAACTACGAGCGCGCCGACACGATCATCGGCGCCGTCTTCGTGGTCGTCGGCGCGGCCGCCTTGATGATCACAGCCGCCTTCGCCTTCGACGGGACTCCGCGCCACGGCCACTTCAAGGACGCTCACGCGGTGGCCGTGGGCCTCGCTCAGACGATCGGCCGGCCGGCCGCCGTGCTCTTCGCGGTCGTCCTGCTCAGCGCCTCGATCATCGGGGCGCAGGCCGTCACGCTGGCGACCTCCTATGCGCTCGGCGACGCCTTCGGAAGCCGTCATTCGCTGAACCGCTCCTTCCGCGAGGCGAAGCTCTTCTACGTCGCTTTCTCGGGCTTGACATTGCTCGCCGCCGGCATCGTGCTCATCCCGCGCGCGCCGCTCGGGCTCGTCACCGTCGCCGTCCAGGCGCTGGCCGGCGTGCTCCTGCCGAGCGTAACCATCTTCCTGATCATGCTCTGCAACGACAAGCACGTACTCGGGCCGTGGGTCAACAGAACCTGGCTCAATGTGCTCGCCAGCATCATCGTCGGAGTTCTTTTCGTGCTCTCGGGCATCCTGGTCGTGACGACCGCGGTGCCATCGGTGAACGTCCTGATCCTCGCGCTCGTGCTCGGCGCCCTGCTGATAGCCGGCCTCGTTCTTCTCGCGACGAGGACATTCCTTACTCGGCGGCGAGAAGAGCCTGCAGAGCCTCCCGTTTACGTCGAGCGAGAGAGCTGGACGATGCCTCCGCTCGCTCTTCTGGAGAAGCCGGTCTGGTCGCGAGAGCGGCGGCTGGCAATGCGCCTGATGTGGCTCTACGTTCTGACCACGGTTGTTCTGTTGGTGGTCAAGGCGGTTCAGCTCGGCCTTGGCCACTGATTCGTAAGAGAACGGTTGCGGGTCGGCGCCGGGAGGCTCTCCGGGGCGCCGGAAGAACGCCGGCGCCCTAGGAAGCTAATCTCAGACCTCGAGCGCGGCCTTGAGTGTCTTGACCTTCTCGACCAGGGGCGTGAGCTTCTCGTTTGAGATCTCGCCGCTCTCGACGAGCTCGACGACGAGCTTGCCGATGCTGTCGTACGTCTCTCCGAGCTCGCGCTTCGTCTTCATATCCTCGACGCCCTCGCGCGCCTTCGTGGAAGCCGTCCCGGCAGCGGCTTTCGCCCGATCAACAAATCCCATATCTTCCTCCTTCGTTTGAGTCTGCTCTCTCTATTGTCCCGGTACGGCCCGATAAAACCAACTTTTCGTGTTCCTTGGCCGGGATTCGGCTATCTTCGGGGCTCTTGGCCCACAATCACTTCCATCCGGATTCCTACCCGGCGCACGTTCGCGGCGAGGTGCCGCACTACGACGAGCTCGAAGACGCGGTCGCAGACGCGACCGAAGCGCTTACGGCGGCGAGAATCCTCGACCTGGGCGCGGGCACCGGCGAGACGGCGCAGCGCGTGCTCGCGAAGCACCCCGGCGCCCGGATTGTGCTCGTCGACGCGTCGGCGGAGATGCTCGGGGCGGCGCGCGAGGCGCTGAGCCGGGATCGCATCGAACAGATCGTCGTTCGGCGGCTCGAGGACCCTCTCCCCGACGGACCCTTCGATCTCGTCGTCTCGGCGCTGGCCATCCACCACCTCGAAAGCGCCGACAAGCGGCTCCTCTTCCGCCGAATCGGCGAGGTGCTCGCCGGTGGCGGGCGCTTCGTCTTTGCCGACGTCTTCGTGCCTGATGATCCGGCGCTGGCCAAAACGCCCGTCTCGTCGTCCCTCGACCGTCCCGACCGGCTCGACGATCAGCTCAGCTGGCTGCGCGAGGCCGGCCTGGAGCCGCACGTCGTGTGGTCGAACGGCGACCTGGCCGTCGTAACGAGTGACCGGCCAGCCCAGTAACGATTCCGAGCAAAGGAGAGACCGATGGCAGACCGACCAGAAAGCGAACGCGCGGCGCGCGGGCCCCGGCAAGCCGGCCGCGCGGTACGTGACCAAGCAACCGCGCAACGGGTTTTCGGCGAGCGGATCGAGCTGGACGGCGTGACGATCATCCCCGTCGCCGCCGTTCGGCGCTGCAAGTGCAATCCGGGCGGCGAGGAAAACGGCAAGGGCGGAAGCTGCAACAGCGCCCGGCCGGTCGGCTTGGTTGTGATCCAGGGCGGCCGGGTCGAGTGGAAGCCGACTCTCGACCTGAGTCGCGTGGCGCTGATCGCTGCCGTGACGCTCGGGCTTCTCGCCCTGCGGCGGCGCTGATTAGCCTCGACAACCTGCCGCGGAGCGGCGCTACGAACCGCCCGCCCGAGCAGCGGCGATCTGATCGCGGTACCAGAGCGCACTGCCCTTGGGAATGCGCCGCTGCGTCGGATAGTCCACGTAGTAGAGACCGAAGCGCTTGCCGTAGCCCTTCTCCCACTCGTAGTTGTCCAGCAGCGACCAGACGCAGTAGCCCTTGACGCTGACGCCGTCGGCGATCGCCTGTGACAGCGCCTCGAGGTGGCGTGAGATGAAGTCGATGCGATCGGGATCCTCGACCACGTCTCCCCCGGCCCATTCGTCCGGGAAGGCGGCGCCGTTCTCGGTGATGTAGATGTCGATGTCGCCGTAGTCGCGCTTGATTCGAAGCAGCATCTCGTGCAGACCGTCGGGCGTGATGTCCCAGCCCATCTCCGTCAGCGGCAGCTCGGTGGGAACGCAGACCAAGCCCAGATAGGGCGAATCCGGCTTCTGCGTGACGGCCACGCGGTGGTAGAAGTTGACGCCGAGATGATCGATCGGGCTCGAGATCGCCGCCAGATCGCCGTCCTCGACTGATTCTTCGAAGCCGAAGCGCTCGTACTCGGCGAGCATGTCCTCGGGATAGGCGCCCTTGAACACCGGATCGAGGAACCAGCGGTTCTGGAAGCCGTCCCAGATCTGCGCCGCCTTCGCATCCTCGGGGGTGTCGGTCAGCGGCCTGGCGGGATGCAGGTTGGGCGCGATTCCGATCTTCGCGGAGGGACGGCCGGCGCGAAGCGCCTGCACCGCGAGCCCGTGCGAGAGCAGCAGGTGGTGCGAGACACGTAGAGCCAGCGGCCAGTCGTTGTAAATCCCCGGCGCCTTCTCGCTACCGACGTATGCCATGAAGGCGGTCACCCAGGGCTCGTTGTGCGTGACCCAGAGATCGACACGATCGCCGAGGCGATCGAACATCGCGGCCGCGTACTCGGCGAAGCGCTGCGTCGTGTCCCGATTTACCCAGCCGCCTTCGTCCTCCAGCGCCTGCGGAAGATCCCAGTGATAGAGGGTGGGGAACGGCGTGATGCCGCGCTCCAGCAGGCCGTCTACCAGTCGCGAGTAGAAGTCGACGCCCTGTTCGTTCAGCGGTCCCCTGCCGTTCGGCATGACCCTGGACCAGGCGATCGAGAAGCGATAGACGCTCAGACCTAGGTCGACCATGAGATCGGCGTCTTCCTGCCAGTGGTGGTAGTGATCGCAGCTGACGTCGGCGTTCTCGCCGCGCTGAGTGCGGCCCGGTTCGTGGCTGAAGGTGTCCCAGATCGACGGCCCGCGACCGCCTTCGTCGACCGCGCCTTCGATCTGGTAGGCCGAGGTAGCTACTCCCCAGCCGAAATCCTTAGGAAATCCAGGGACAAACCCATTACTACCGCGTGCCGCCACCATCTACTTTTCTCCTTTTCGGCTTCGGTACCTGTTTCAAGACCGCCTAGCCTCAGTTTATCCGCGCAAACGTTCTCCGGCTTGAATAACGCCGGCGCCGGCCGAGCGAGAACGCGATTCAGACTCGTCGAACCCGCACTATTACAGGCGAAACAGGCAACTCGTCAGCTTCAACTCGGCTCTGTTCTATCTCTGCAAACGTTTTCAGGCCGGTGACAGGCACGAAAGTGAGCTCGTTCACTTAGGAGCCTGGCGCCACCGGGAACCCCTGACGACGACACTCGGCGGCAATACCACCGTTGAGCTTTCCCTGAAGCCGGCAGTATTCTCGGGCCGCGGTACCGCAGTTTCGAAGCGTTGTACCTCCCAACGACGATGCAACCGTCACGACGACGCAGCCCTTGTTCGACGGTGCAGGCGCACGGTTTGCGTACACGAAAGCGGTGGCACCGATACCTAGAACAACCGCGCATGTCATGGCCGCAAGGAAGTACTTGTCGCGCGGTCTGAGCGACGAGGCAAGGCGCTCTGCCTGCCGTTCAACAGGCATGAGCGAGACCTCCCCACCCCTCTATGTTTGCGGCCAGACACGGGCGGAAGCTCGACTCGGCTTCAATCGGAATTCTCATGTTCAGCTTCCACATCCGAGCTCGAGCCGACCGCGTTCGGGCCGTCAGAAGTCCACCCCTTCCCCCCTGGGCAGGACGAGCACCGGACAGCGAACCGCTCCCATCAGATACAGACCGGCGGCACTCATCGAGACCACACCGTGACGTGTTCCGATCTTCGAGCCGATGACCAGCAGATCGGGGGTGATTAGGGGGCTGGTTACGACCGTGGCGCCCAGACGCTTCGCAAGCGATTCGGCGGTCGTCTTGACGCAGGGGTCGTCGTCCGGAGTGATGGCTCCTATCGTCTTTATCTTCTTGTTGCCGTTGCGCTCGCGATAACCGGCCGGCGCGACCGCGACCGCGATCCGCCCACCGTCGAGCAGTGTCCGAGCCGAGGACTGAGGCTCCACGTGCCCGCCGGCGGTGCGGTACTCGGAGCCGAAGACAACCAGGCTGGCCTGCTCGCTCGTGGCGAGCTGGCTCAGGCCCTCCGGTGTCGAGGCGCTGAAAACGATGAACCGCGGAGCATCCGGCTTGCCGAGAAGCCGGGCGCCGCTGTCGAGCAGCTCGGCGGCCTCCTCGGCGGCGAGCTGCTCACGCTCGTCGCCCTCTTCCTTGGCGTGGCGTACGTAGGCAAGTGCAAGCGAGTCGCCCTCCCCGGCCAGGATCTGACCGAGCGCGAGCGCGTCCTGATCCATCTCGGTGGCGTCGTAAGAGACGATGATTTCTATAGGCATGGCTTTTCTCTCCAAATGTTGTCGTGGCGAGTCTGCTCCCGCCCGCTCCCGTATGAGAGAGCGGTGGTTTCATCCGAGGCTCCGGCGAAGGAGAGAGCGAGTCGCGAGCCGGCTACGGTCAGCGGCGCCCCGACTGCGAAGGGTTGCCGCCTCTCGCGACTCACTCTCCATCCTTGGCTGAGCGGACTATGCCTTTGGAGGCTCATCACCTCCGTTTCCGCTCTTGCTGGCCGCGCTCCCCAGAGGAACCGCCACCCAACCGGGAATGCCGGTGGGAAGGGCGAGTGACGGGATGTCCGACGGATAGACCTCGTGGCCGTGCACCGCGACGTCGCCCGCCTCCATGTCTTCCTCGCTCATGCGCAGCGAGACGAAGCGCCCGACGAACTTGAGCAGGATGAAAGTGATCCCCGCCGACCAGGCGATCACGAACAGAGCGGTGAGGGCCTGCCACTTGAGCAACACCCAGTTCCCGCTTATCAGGCCGGTGGCCGAGAAGCCGGAGCCCTTGCCGATGCCCAGATAGACGAGCATCTTCGGGTCTGCGAAGACAGCTACCAGCAGTCCGCCCAGGAGCCCCGCGAAACCGTGCGTGTAGATGACGCCGAGCGTGTCGTCGACGTTACGGAACGGACGCAGCCGGCTCACGTAGTTGTAGGCCAGGTAGACCAGCACAGAGCCGGTCGCTCCGAGCGCCATCGCGCCGTAGCCGTTGACGAACCCGGCCGCCGGCGTGATCACAACCAGCCCGACGATCATGCCGTTGACGCTGCCGATCATCGACGGCTTGCGCTTGGTGGCGTAGTCGCAGAGCACCCAGACCAGGAAGGCGACCGCGGTGGAGAGGTTCGTGTTCAGAACCGCCGACGAGGCGCTGGCGCCCGCGAAGTACGGATCGCCGCCGTTGAAGCCGTTCCAGCCGAGCCAGAGCAGTCCGGCTCCGAGCGCGACCATGGCCAGGTTGTTCGGCGCGTCGATCTCGCGATCACGTGCCAGGCGCGGGCCGATCACGGCCGCCGCGACGAAGCCCGAGACACCCGCTGAGAGGTGGATCACATAACCGCCCGAGTAGTCGATTGCTCCGTGCTGAGCGAAGTAGCCGCCGCCCCAGATCAGGAAGGCGTCGATGCAGTAGACGCAGGTCATCCAGAGCGCGACGAACGGGATCCAGGCCTTGAAGTTGACCCTGCCCAGCACCGACCCGAGCATCAGGATCGGCGTGATCGCCGCAAAGACGAACTGGAAGTAGACCAGCGAAGACTGCGGGAATCTGAACTGTGGCATCGCCCCGTTCAGAAGCGGGATATTCGCCCGCGCCTGCTCGCCGGTGTGGCCGAGCACACTTCCCGGCTTGCCGACAAAGTTACCGAAGAAACCGGAGTGGCTGAGACCCTGCCAGGGATTTCCGAAGCCCATCTTGAAGCCCCAGAGAACCCAGGCGATGAGCACGACGGCAAAAGCGACAAACGACAGCATCATGCTGTTCACCGACCAGCGCTTCTGCATCACGCCGCCGTACAGAACGACCAGACCCGGCACGCTCATCAGCCCGACGAGAGTCGCCGCCGTCAGCTGCCAAGCGTTGTCGCCTGGACTGAGCCATGTGGGATAGGGAAGCATTAGACCTCCTTCTGTGCGGGGACAGGGCCCCCGCGTCGAAAACGTCGTACGAACAAAAAAAGCCCCAGAACGCACGAGACGTTCCAAGGCAGCCCTGCCTTCCTATCCCGCCCACATCGACGGGACCAAAAAAAACGCCCCGGTGCGCGCTTTGCGCTCCGAGGCTCCTTTGCCGTAGCTCCGTCTTCGTTGCCGAAGCTGGGTTCAAGCTAGCACGGCTTTCCGCGCCTCGTCAAATACCAAACACCAGGCGGCCTCCAAATCGTCTGTCTGCGCGGCCTACGGAAAGCTCTTCCGCGCTCCGCCAGCTCGAAGTTCCGAGGCCGACCTCTCAACGAGCACGCCGCCTGCCGGGGCGTTTAGGTATTCCGCCCGCTCTCAGACTGAGAGGAACGCTTCGAGCCGCTCGCTGGAGTTCATGCTTCGACCGCTCCCTCGCCTGCCGCTTGAGTGGTCGGGCTCGATGGAGCCACTCCACCTCGAGGCTCGGGCCAGCGCAGCCGGCGGCTGGCCCAGAGCGCCACGTAGACGAGCGAGACAAGCACCGGTACCTCGATCAACGGCCCCACGACGCCCGCCAGCGCCTGCCCCGAGGTTGCGCCGAAGACGCCCACCGCCACCGCGATCGCCAGCTCGAAGTCGTTCGAGGCGACCGTGAAGGCGAGGCTCGCGGTTTGGGCGTAGGGCATCCGCATCAGCCGCCCGGCGCCGAAGCCGGCGAGCCACATGACGGCGAAGTAGGCGAGCAGCGGCAAGGCGATCCGAGCCACATCCAGCGGGCGGGAGGTGATCTTGTCGCCCTGGATAGCAAACAACAGCACGATCGTGAAGAGCAGCCCGTAGAGCGTGATCGGCGCGATTCGCGGAATGAAGCGCTGCTCGTACCAGTCACGGCCGCGACGCTTGAGACCGATCCGCCGAGTCAGGAAGCCGGCGGCGAGCGGGATTCCGAGGAAGATCAGCACCGTGCGGGCGATCTCCCAGATGCCCGGCTGGAAGCCCTGCGTGTCCAGACCGAGCCAGCCCGGTAGTAGCGTCAGATAGAAGTAGCCGAGCAGCGAGTAGGCGACGACCTGGAAGAGTGCATTGAAGACGACGAGTACTGCGGCGCGCTCGCGATCGCCGCGGGCGATGTCGTTCCAAACCAGCACCATGGCGATGCAGCGCGCCAGCCCGACGATGATCACCCCCGTGCGATAGGCGGGCTGGTCGGCGAGCAGCAGCCAGGCGAGCGCGAACATCAGCGCCGGCCCGACGAGCCAGGAGAGGAAGAGCGAGACACCGAAGAAGTGCCGGTCCGAGACGCCGTCGTGGCTCATGCGACCAATGTCCTCGTAGCGCACCTTCGCGAGCACCGGATACATCATCAGAAGCAGCCCGGCGGCGATCGGTAAGGACACGGTGCCGACTTGGAGCTTGTCGAGCCAGTCGTTCAAGCTAGGTATCAGCGCGCCTAGCCCCAGCCCGGCGGCCATCGCCAGCCCGATCCAGAGCGGCAGGAAGCGATCGAGAGTAGAGAGCCTCCCGAGAACCGCAGTTTCTCCTTCGCCTTGGCGCGGGGTCAGCGGCGCCTGCTCAAGAACCGGCATCAGCGCGACCCGTCGGCGCCGGGCTTACAGCGACCTTCACGAAGACAGGCGCGCGTCTCGCGCTCTGCGAGTGCGAGCGCGAACGAGCGCACGGGCGCTTCGTCATAACGAGCGAGCATCATGTCCGTGCAAGCTCGAATCTCTTCCGCGGAGTGCGTGCTCGAGAACTCCTCGACGAGCGACGGTAGGAGACGTCGCAGCCTGATTCCATGTGCGGTCCGATCGGAGCGGATCGAATCGAGCCGCTCCTTGATCAGATCTATGACGCGGCGCTCGATCTCGTCGCGGATCTCACGTACCTCTTCGAGCGAGCGGCCATGCGGATCTGCCACGTCCCAGTCCTCGGCCACGCTCGGGACGTAGGGGCAGCTACCGGCGCAAGCGAGAGTGATGGCCCAATCGGCATGCAGCTGCATCTCGAGGTCGAGTCGCTTCGGCTTCCGCCCGGAAAGGTCGATGTCGACCTCGTGCATCGCCTCGACGACCTCGGGCCACACCGCCTTAGCGGGGTCCTGCCCGGCCGACTCGGCGTGAACGTCCTTCGGCGCGTACCGCTCGAAGAACGCCTGCGCCATCTGGGAGCGCCCGGCGTTTTGGGTGCAGACGAACAATACGTACTTCATCGTTAGCTCCTCTCCGGCGTCTGGTCGAGCTCCTGAACGAGGAGATCGACCCGGCGCTCGATCTCATCGCGGATCTCGCGCACGCGCTCGAGCGACCGGCCGGCCGGGTCGTCGAGATCCCAGTCGATGTATCGCTTCCCGAGGATCACGGGGCAGGCATCGCCGCAGCCCATGGTCACAACAACGTCGGCCCATTCGGCGTCGGCGCGCTCGAGCTCGTGCGGGTCGCGATCAGCGAGATCGACGCCGAGCTCGCGCATCGCTTCGACAACCTCGGGATGCACCCGCGCCGCGGGGTTGCTTCCCGCGGAGCGCGCTTCGTGACGATCGGACGCGGCGAGACGGAAGAGCGCCTCGGCGATCTGCGAGCGACCCGCGTTCTGGACACAGACAAAAAGGACGTTCATCCGCAGCACTTCCCTTTCGAGCGGCCTCCGGCGAGAGGAAGCGACTTCGCCACCTGCATCGGGCCTTCGGCCCTGACGGCCTTGACGATCGCCGCGTGCATGCCGTCCTCGACCTCGTGTGTGAACTCGAGCGAGACACGCTCGAATCCCGCCGCCGCCAGCCCTTGCTCGTACTCGCTCTTCGACAGCGCTCCGGCGATGCAGCCCGAGTAGCTACCGCGCTTCGCGCGCTCGGCCGGCGAGAGACGATCCTCGGCGACGACGTCCGAGATTCCGATCCGTCCGCCCGGCTTGAGCACGCGTGCGATCTCGAGCAGCACCGCGGGCTTGTCGATCGAAAGGTTGATCACGCAGTTGGAGATGACGACGTCGACCGACGCGGCCGGAAGCGGGATCTGCTCGATCATGCCCTTGAGGAAGATCGCGTTCGTGACACCGGCCTGCTCGGCGTTTCGCTGCGCCAGCGCCAGCATCTCGTCGGTCATGTCGAGCCCGAATGCCCGTCCGCTCGATCCGACTCGCTTTGCGGACAGGAGCACGTCGATGCCGCCGCCCGAGCCCAGGTCGAGCACCGTCTCTCCCTCGTGCAGGTCGGCGACTGCAATCGGATTGCCGCAGCCGAGCGAGGCCAGCGCCGCCGCCTCGGGAAGCTCGTCGCGCTCGCCGGCGCTGTAGCCCACCGCTCCGAAGGCGTCACTGGCGGCTTTCTCGCCGCTGCAACAGGCCTTGCCGCCCTTCTCGCTGACGGTGAGCGCGGCCTCGGCGTAGCGACGACGCACCTCTTCGCGCAGCTCCTCTGCAGAAGTTGTCACCAGCTTCCTCCTTCGAGATCGATCAAGCCGGCGAGCTTGCTCACGGCTTGATGGTTGAGCGAGTAGAAGGCCCACTTGCCGCGCTGCTCTCTGTCGAGCAGTCCCGCCTCGACTAGCTTCTTCATGTGATGGCTCACGGTCGGCTGCGCGAGCCCGAGCGGCCGGGTCAGATTGCACACGCAGACCGGCTCACGATTGGTTGTCAGCAGGTTGACGATCTTCACCCGATGCGGATCGCCGAGCGCGGCAAACAGCTTGGCCGTGGCCGCGGCTTCCTCGTTCGAGAGAGCCGGCGCCGCGAGCGGCACACACCCGGCCACGGCTGTCGTCTCGTCGGTCATACCGGTCGGTAACCGCTTCGAAGCATGTTCTGGATCATGCGGTCTCGCGCGCACTCGGCGAAGATGACGGCCGGGTTTTCGGCGATCGCGCAGCGCTCGCAGTACTCGAGCTTCAGTAGTTTCTTCTCTTCGTGATGCAGCTTCATCGCGATTCCTTTCTCGATCTGCTCGTTGAATTGCCGGTCTTCACGCGAGCACGCTCTCGAGCTCGCTCACGACCTGGTCGTAGATCCTCTCGCCGCTGGCGGCGTCAACCGATACGTGCTTTGCCTTCAAGACGCCCCTGTTCTCGAGCTGAAACGCGCTCGTGACGGTGACGCCATGCTCGACCAGCAGACGACTGGCGCAGGCGAGCGGGCAGCCGGAGATGGCGACAACCGGTCGTCCGGAGAGAGCCGCGGCGTACGGCGCCCCGGCCTCTATGCCGACCGCTTCGGCGCACGACATCTCCGCGAGACCGCTCCGGTCGAGCCGGATCGCGATCTCGTTGGTCAGCTGACCGAGGTTCGAGGCGCCGGAGCAGGCGTAGACGAGCGGCTCCGGTTGTGCGTCCAGGGCGGGCGTTTCGACCATTTATCTCCTCCCTCTCTCTCGCTTGTTCATATCGACCGTTATCGATGCATCGATTTCTATCAATATGTACGAGCCCTGTCAAGTCCCTCCGTCGAGCCGGCGATTCGAGGCTCTGAGGGCAAGACGGATTAGGGGGTCATGGCGCCTCGCCGGCCCGCTCTCCGCCGCGAGTGGACGGGAAATGAAAGCCTCTGAACCGAGCTCCGCCGTGCTTCACTTCTCGGGGTACGGGCGCCTTGCCCACCCACCACCCCCCACCCACCCGCGGGGCTGGTGAAAGCTAGCGCTGATTCAGTCACCAGAATGTGCCGCTTGTGTGGCGAAACCGGCTCTTTCCCAGCGCAACAAACCGACGCTGAGGAAGCATGCAGGAGAAAGCCCCTCAAGATCGCGCCGGAAACAACTCTCCTCAAAAAAAGGCTGCCGGCTTGAAACGAGCTCAGAGACCGAGCGCGCGGCAGACGGCGGCGTAGTCCGCGTCCACGACGGGGGGCTTCGGAACGGCCTTGATCGTGATGTCCGGGTCTTTCAGACCGTGTCCGGTGAGGATGCAGACGACCCTCGAGCCTTCCGGCACGCCCAGCTTGAGCAGGCCCGCGACCGACGCGGCCGAGGCCGGCTCGCAGTAAATGCCTTCGGTTGTTGCAAGCAGCGACTGCGCGGCGAGAATCTCCTCGTCGGTCACGGTGCTGACGCTGCCCGCCGACTCGCTGATCGCGTCCTCCGCGCCCTTCCAGGAGGCGGGGTTGCCGATGCGGATCGCGGTGGCGATCGTGGAGGGATTCTCGATCGGATGGCCGTGCACGAGCGGCGCGGAGCCCTCGGCCTGGAAGCCGAGCATGCGCGGCGTTCGGGTCGAGTGGCCCGCCTCCAGATACTCGCGGTAGCCGCGCCAGTAGGCGGTGATGTTGCCGGCGTTACCGACCGGGATGCAGTGGATGTCAGGCGCGTCGCCGAGCACATCCACGATCTCGAAGGCACCGGTCTTTTGCCCCTCGATGCGGAAGGGGTTGATCGAGTTGACTATCTCGAGCCCGGCCTTCTCGCCCAGCTCGCGCACGATCTCGAGCGCGCGGTCGAAGTTGCCGCGGATCTCGAGC
>JADGPD010000036.1:0-17500 GCA_017882615.1 Thermoleophilia bacterium | reverse complement strand
ACTGAAACATCTTAGTACCCAGAGGAAAGGAAAGAAATCTCGACTCCCTGAGTAGTGGCGAGCGAAAAGGGAAGAGCCCAAACCAATGTGACGTGATAGGCGGTAGCCGTTTTCACATTGGGGTTGTAGGACCTTTCATGGTCTGTCTACCGGCAGATCGGGAAGTTACAAAATCTCTCGTTAGCGGAAGTGAATGGAAATTCATGCCATAGAGGGTAATAGTCCCGTACGCGAAAACGTGAGATCTTCCTCGAGAGGCACCTGAGTACGGCCGGGCACGGGAAACCCGGTCGGAACCCGCGGGGACCACCCCGCAAGGCTAAGTACTCCTTGGTGACCGATAGTGAACTAGTACCGTGAGGGAAAGGTGAAAAGTACCCCGGAAGGGGAGTGAAATAGCACCTGAAACCGTGTGCTTACAAGCGGTCGGAGCGGCTTCGTGCCGTGACGGCGTGCTTTTTGCATAACGAGCCAGCGAGTTACTCTTCAACGGCAAGGTTAAGGAAACGTAGCCGTAGCGAAAGCGAGTCTTAATAGGGCGTTCAGTCGTTGGAGGTAGACCCGAAACTGAGTGATCTATCCATGGGCAGGTTGAAGCGGGGGTAAGACCTCGTGGAGGACCGAACCGACTTCGGTTGAAAACGGAGCGGATGACCTGTGGATCGGAGTGAAAGGCTAATCAAACTCAGAGATATCTGGTTCTCCCCGAAATATATTTAGGTATAGCGTCACGCGTTCAATTTTGGTTGTAGAGCACTGTTTGGCCTAGGGGGCCTACCAGCTTACTGAAGTCAGGCAAACTCCGAATGCCAAAATTCCAGAGCGTGGCAGTCAGAGTGCGGGGGATAAGCTTCGTGCTCGAAAGGGAAACAGCCCAGACCGTCGGCTAAGGCCCCTAATTCCTAGCTAAGTGGGAAACGATGTCCGATTGCACAGACAACCAGGATGTTGGCTCAGAAGCAGCCATCATTAAAAGAGTGCGTAATAGCTCACTGGTCAAGTGGTCGGGCGCGGATAATGTATCGGGGCTCAAGCTAGGAGCCGAAGCCACGGACTTCGCGCGTAAGCGCGGAGTGGTAGGGGAGCATTCTCAATCCAGCGAAGCAGCGGCGTAAGCCAGTTGTGGAGGGTTGAGAAGAGAGAATGCTGGCATGAGTAACGAAAGAGGGGTGAGAAACCCCTCCGCCGAACACCCAAGGGTTCCTGAGTAAAGCTAATCTGCTCAGGGTTAGTCGGGACCTAAGCTGAGGCCGAAAGGCGTAGGCGATGGACAACCGGTTGATATTCCGGTACCACGTATTTGCCGCTATTACCGATGGCGGGACAAGGTAGGCTAAGGAATCCCAGGCGATGGTAGTCCTGGGGTAACCGCGTAGGGTGCTTCGTTGGTAAATCCGCGAAGCTTAAGCCTGAGACGGGAGTCCGAGCCAATTAGGCGAAGTTCCTGAAGCCATGCCTTCTAGAAAAGCGTCTAGGGAGGCAAAACGTGCCCGTACCAAAACCGACACAGGTGGGTGAGTAGAGAATACTAAGGCGATCGGAAGAACCCTCGTTAAGGAACTCGGCAAAATGGCCCCGTAACTTCGGGAGAAGGGGCGCCCCGGTAGGGTAAAGCTCTTTACGAGCGAAAGCCCGAGGGGGCCGCAGTGAAACGGCCCAAGCGACTGTTTACCAAAAACACAGGTCTCTGCGAAGTCGAAAGACGACGTATAGGGGCTGACGCCTGCCCGGTGCCGGAAGGTCACGGAGAGAGGTTAGCCGCAAGGCGAAGCTTTGAACCCAAGCCCCGGTAAACGGCGGCGGTAACTATAACCGTCCTAAGGTAGCGAAATTCCTTGTCGGGTAAGTTCCGACCTGCACGAATGGCGCAACGACTTGGGCGCTGTCTCAACGAGGGATCCGGTGAAATTGTAGTCTCGGTGAAGATGCCGAGTACCCGTGGCTGGACGGAAAGACCCCGTGAACCTTTACTGCAGCTTGACGTTGGAGTTTGGGATATATCGTCCAGGATAGGTGGGAGGCTTTGAAGCGGGGGCGCTAGCTCTCGTGGAGCCAATCTTGGGATACCACCCTTTGTGTTCTGGGCTTCTAACTCGATGCCGTTATCCGGGTCGGGAACAGCGTCAGGTGGGCAGTTTGACTGGGGCGGTCGCCTCCTAAAATGTAACGGAGGCGCGCAAAGGTTCCCTCAGCACGGTTGGAAATCGTGCGTAGAGTGCAAAAGCATAAGGGAGCTTGACTGCGAGACTGACAAGTCGAGCAGGTGCGAAAGCAGGCTTTAGTGATCCGGCGGTAGAGAGTGGAATTGCCGTCGCTCAACGGATAAAAGGTACTCCGGGGATAACAGGCTTATCGCTCCCAAGCGTCCACAGCGACGGAGCGGTTTGGCACCTCGATGTCGGCTCGTCGCATCCTGGGGGTGTAGTCGCTCCCAAGGGTTGGGCTGTTCGCCCATTAAAGCGGTACGCGAGCTGGGTTCAGAACGTCGTGAGACAGTTCGGTCCCTATCCGCCATGGGCGTTGGGAACTTGAGAGGAGTCGTCTCTAGTACGAGAGGACCGAGATGAACAGACCTCTGGTGTATCAGTCGTCGTGCCAACGGCGTTGCTGATTAGCTACGTCTGGAAGGGATAACCGCTGAAAGCATCTAAGCGGGAAGCCCACCTCGAGATGAGGTTCCCCATCCTCTAGAAGGAGTAAGGGCCGTGGGAGACCACCACGTTGATAGGCGGGACGTGTAAGCACAGCAATGTGTTCAGCGGACCCGTACTAATTGCCCGAGGTCTTGACTTGAACACGTATGTATGAGTCGCTATGGAGTTTTGAGGGTGCGCAATTTGCGCGCCTTTGACAGTCTGGCGGTCATAGCGACGGGGATACACCTCTTCCCATTCCGAACAGAGAAGTTAAGCCCGTTCGCGCCGATGGTACTTGGGGGGCAACTTCCTGGGAGAGTAGGTCACCGCCAATTCTTTAAGGGTCGCGTGAGCGGCCCTTTTTTTGCCCGCGATCACTACAATCGCCTGATGAGTCACCCCGCGCCGAGGCTCGAAGACGATGTCATAGCGCTTCGGCGCTGGGATGAGAGCGACATCGAAGACAGCGTGGTCGCCTGTTCCGATCCCGAGGTCATTCGCTGGATACCGCGCATCCCAACGCCGTATAGCGAGCAGGACGCGCGTGAATTTCTCGCGCTTGCGGACAACGGTTGGGAGGACGGTAGGTCGTTCAGCTTCGCCATCACCGAGCGGGCAAGCGGACGCACGGTGGGATCCGTCGGAGTGACAGTCAACGGCTCGATCGGCGACGTTGGGTACTTCGTCTTTGCCGGCCATCGCCGGCGCGGGATAGGCGAGCGAGCGCTCAAGCTCGTCAGCCGCTGGGCTCTTCAGGAACTGGGTCTCGCTCGGCTTCAACTCTGGGTGATGGTCGGCAATGTCGCCTCGGCTCGATTGGCCGAAAAAGCCGGCTTCAAACGCGAAGGCATCCTGCGCGCCTGGATGGACAACCGAGGTACGCGGGTCGACGCGATCATGCATTCGCTTCTTCCCTCTGAAATGGACGGGCGCTCAGACGACAAGTAGCTTCTCGCGCCAATCGGGGTCGAGCGCGCGAAGGCGTTTGATCCGCTCGGGCAGCGGTGGATGCGTCTCGAACATGCGGGCCAGCCGGTCTTCCCGGTCGAAGGGGTTGATCGGGTAGAGAGGTTCTGTCGCCGGGCTGGCGGCGAAGGACACGAGCTCGCTCGCCTGCTCGATGCGCAGGAGCGCGTCGGCCAGCCCATGTGGCGAACCGCAGAGAACGGCGGCGCGCGAATCGGCGGAGAACTCTCTCTTCGGCGAGAGAAGTAGGTTCTCGACGGCGGCGGCGACCGGCGCGAGGACGAAGAGCAAGCCGCGTTGGAAGTACCCCGCGAGGCGGGTCAATTCGATGAGAGTCGAGGCCATGGCGACCGATGCGGTCTGAACCGCCACGTCGTGATTGCGTACGTGCGCCAATTCGTGAGCGATCAATCCTTCGAGCTCGGCAGGAGATGCTGCTGTGAGCAGGCCGCGGCTGAACACGACGCTGCTCGAAATCGGCCCCCGGCCGACGGAAAGCGAGCGCGGATAACCATCACTGATCAGATAGAGGCGAGGCTTGACGACGCCCGCTTTGGCCGCCAGTGTCTCGACCATCGAATGGAGAGCCGGCCGCTCGCCGACGACGAGCTCCCGCGCCCCGAGCATCGAGAGAACGAAGCGATCGCAGTAGGTGTAAATAGTCGCGGCGGTAAGTAGCGCGGCGAAGAGGAACACCGTTGCCGCACTCCAGCCGCCGACCGCGTACCCGATCGCGCTTGGCGGAAGCGCGAAAACCACGAACAGAAGCCCGAGCTTGAGGAGATTGCGTGCGGTTGACAGCCGAACGCTCAAGCCTGCTCTCCTTTACGTTTCGTCCCCGGAGTCGATGTCGCGCAGGCCCTGCGGCGGCCAGTCGCTTTCGGGAGCAT
The DNA here is from genome assembly GCA_017882615.1 of Thermoleophilia bacterium. Taxonomy (GTDB): domain Bacteria; phylum Actinomycetota; class Thermoleophilia; order Gaiellales; family Gaiellaceae; genus Fen-549. The sequence continues at coordinate 13,008 of JADGPD010000036.1, read as the reverse complement.
CGCAGCGCGACGAGCAGTGAAGCGAGGCGATGTTCTGCAGCGGAATCAGGATGTGTCCGTTCAGTTCGACGTGGGCGACATCGTCGACGATGCAGTAAGCGGTAAGGACGCCTTCCTGATAGTCACCGCCGAAAAGCGCGATCTCGACCCGTTCGCCCTTGTACTTGTTGGTGTAGTCGTCCACCGCAAATCCAGTCTACCCCCGGGTCGTCCTCCAACCCGCAGCGCCGAGGCGGGTTGGCGGCGAACGACTTACGAGACGCAGCATGGATCTGGGCCCTGAGGGCGCCGTCTGCGGCCGCGACAAAAAACGTACCGAGGAGGCGCGAGAACAGGCCGGCGCCGGCGTGGCGGATCAACGCAGGCGTTGCGGGAAGCGGCAAGACGGGAACAGCGTCCGGGGATCGGCGGCACGATCGTTCGTCGTCGCTCTTGACTTCGAGCGCGCTCGCAGCGATACGCTCAGCGCTCAGGCACACGACCCACAGGAGGCGGGGAGATGGAACAGAGGCGACTCGGCAAGCAGGGGCTGAAAGTATCGGCGCTCGGGCTCGGCTGCATGGGCATGTCGGAGTTTTACGGCGCGACCAACGAGGGCGAGGCGATCGCCACGATCGAGCGCGCGCTCGATCGTGGCGTCATCTTCCTCGACACCGCCGACATGTACGGGCCGTTCAAGAACGAGCGCCTGGTCGGCAAGGCGATCGCGGCGCGGCGCGCCGAGGTTCAACTGGCGACCAAGTTCGGAAACGAGCGGCGTCCGGACGGAAGCTGGGTCGGCATCAACGGGCGCCCGGAGTACGTGCGAGCGGCTTGCGACGCTTCGCTCGAGCGCCTCGGCGTCGAGACGATCGACCTCTACTACCAGCACCGCGTCGATACGAGCGTGCCGATCGAGGAGACCGTCGGCGCGATGGCCGAGCTAGTCCGGGCGGGCAAGGTGCGCTATCTCGGCCTCTCAGAAGCTGCGCCGGCGACCATCCGTCGCGCCCACGCCGTTCATCCGATCACGGCGCTGCAGACCGAATACTCGCTCTGGACACGCGATGTCGAGGAAGAGATCCTGCCGACGGTGCGCGAGCTCGGAATCGGCTTCGTTGCCTACAGCCCGCTCGGACGCGGTTTTCTCTCCGCTCAGATTCGCCGCCCCGAGGATCTTAAAGAGGGAGACTTCCGCGTCCACAACCCACGCTTTCAGGAAGGGAATATCGAGAGCAACCTCGAGCTTGTCGACCGTATCGCCGAGATCGCTCGCGGGAAGAATGCGACCCCGGCTCAACTCGCGCTCGCCTGGGTGCTCGCGCAGGGTGACGACGTCGTCCCGATTCCGGGCACGACGAGCGCCTCGCACCTCGAGCAGAACGTGGCGGCAACGGAGATCGAGCTGACGGACGAAGACCTTCTGCGGATCGAGCAGGCTTTCCCGCGCGGCGCCACCGCGGGCAAGCGCTATCCGGACATGTCGAACGTGAATCGGTAGAAGCGAGCGACCGCCGCTGCGGTTAGGCTGGCTCCTACGATGCCCGAGCCCGCCGGGAAGGTTGCCGACTCCTTCGAAACCCGCGTCAGGGAGCTTGAAAAGCGCTCGCTTTCCTCGCTGGCCGTGCACTCCTACGAGACACGCGGGCGCGTCCGAGCCGAGGAACCGTGCCGGCTCAGGACGCCGTTGCAGCGAGACCGCGATCGCATCGTTCATTCGAAAGCTTTCCGCCGCCTCGCGCATAAAACGCAGGTCTTCATCGATCCCGAGGGCGACCACTTTCGAACCAGGCTCACGCACACGCTCGAGACGACCGGAATCTCCCGCGGCGTTGCGCGGACGCTGCGCTTGAACGAGGACCTGACCGAGGCGATCGGGCTAGGTCACGATCTCGGACACACGCCCTTCGGTCACGCCGGCGAGAAGGCGCTCGACGCGATTCTCGCCGAGAAGTTCGGACGTTCGTTCCGCCACAACGAGCACTCGCTCAGGGTCGTGGACGTGCTCGAGCGCGACGGGCGCGGACTGAACCTGACCGTCGAGGTGCGCGACGGCATTCTCAATCACACGGGTGAGAAAGAGCCCGCGACGCTCGAGGGAAAGATCGTGCGCCTGGTCGATCGCGTCGCCTACATCAACCACGACATCGACGACGCGATCCGCGCCGGCGCCGTCAAGGCGAGCGATCTTCCGCGCGAGGCGATAGCCACCCTCGGCGAATCGGGCTCGCGCCGGATCGACCGGCTCGTACACGACATCGTCGAGAGCTCGAGCGACGCGGGAGACATCGTCCAGTCGGACGAGATCTCGGAAGCCATGCTTTCGCTGCGTCGCTTCATGTTCGATCGCGTCTACCTCTCCTCGCACACCGAGGTTCAAAACGAGCACGCCACACTGGTCGTGCGAACTTTGTTCTGCCATTTCCTCGAGCACCCCGAGGCGATTCCCGAGAAAGAGGGCGAGCCGGTCGAACGAGCCACCGATTACCTTGCCGGCATGACCGATCGCTTCGCGCTGGCACTGTACGAGAGCATCTGATGGCCAGGATTGCGGACACCACCGTCAACGAGGTCAAGGCCGCAGCCGACATGGTCGAGCTGGTCTCGGCCCGCACTGCACTACGCAAGGTGGGCGGCCGCTACACCGGGCGCTGCCCGTTCCACGAGGAGCGCACGCCCAGCTTCTCGGTCAACGCCGCCGACAAGCTCTACTACTGTTTCGGTTGCGGCGCCCGCGGCGACGTGATCACCTTCGTGCGCGAGACCGAGCAGCTCGACTTCAACGAGGCGGTTGAGTGGCTGGCTGAGCGCTTCGGCGTCAAGATCGAGCGAGAGGCGTCCTCGCCCGCCGCCGAGCGGGAGCGCGAGCGGCGCGGGCGCCTGCTCGAGCTGCTCGAGCTGGCGACTACCTACTACGAACGCTATCTCTGGGAAACGAAGTCGGGCGCCCAAGTACGCGATTACCTCGCTTCGCGCAACCTCGGCGAGGAGGTCTGCAAGGAGTTCCGCCTGGGGCTCTCGCCGGGCGGCTCGCGACTCGTTCCGAAGGCCAAGCAGAAGGGCTTCTCGGTCGAGGAAATCGCTGCGGCCGGCCTGGCCAACCGGCGCGGCAAGGACTACTTCACCTTCCGGTTGATGTTCCCGCTCGCCGACGCACGCGGGCACGTGCTCGGCTACAGCGCCCGCAAGTTGCGCGACGACGATCCGCTCCGCGGCAAGTACGTCAACTCGCCCGAGGGCGCGCTCTTCCACAAGTCGAACATCCTCTACGGACTGCACCTGGCCCGGCGCGCGATCGCCAAGCAGGAGAGGGCAGTGGTCGTGGAGGGAAACACAGACGTGATCGCCGTGCGCCAGAGCGGGCTCGAGCCGGTCGTGGCCTCGATGGGCACCGCGCTCACCGAGCGCCAGCTAAAGGAACTCGGGCGGCTCTGCCGCCGCCTCTATCTCTGCTTCGACGCCGACGCCGCGGGGCAGGAAGCGACGCTGCGCGGAATGGAGGCGGCCACTGCACAGGGCTTCGACGTGCGCGTGGTTACGCTCCCGCCAGGGCTCGATCCCGCCGACGCCGCCGATGGATTCGAGCAGAGGCTGGACGAGGCCGAAAGCTATCTCGCCTACCGCGTTCGCATCGAGATCGAGCGGGCGCCCGATCGCCAGGAAGCCTTCGTGCGCGTGCGCGAGCTGCTCGCTCGCTTCGAGGACTCGCCCGAGCGGCAGCGGGCTCTGCGCTTCCTCTCCGACAAGCTCGATCTGCCCAAGGAAGTGCAGTCGGGGCTGGCGCCACGAGTGGCCGGGAGGGGGAGCGGAAAGGTGGCCGGCAGCGGCATCTCACCGCACTTGCTAGAGGCCGGCGCCCGCCGCGAGCGGGACGCCCTGGCGGGAGTGGTGGCGCACCCCGATCTCAAGCCGCTGCTGGTCGAGTTGACGCCCGAGCACTTCGACGACGAGCTGCACCGGCGCGTGCGCGAGTATCTGATCGAACCGCCTCAAACACCCGACGACGAGGTTGTCGGGCTCGTGGCCGAGCTCGACGCGCGTGCCAGTGCGGCCGCGATCGACAAGCAGACGGCAGAGCAGTTGCTGCTTCGCCTGCGCGAGCGCCGGCTTCAGCGTGAGCTCGCAGACGCGGACGGCGCTCACCTGCCGGAGCTTCAGCGCCAATTAGCGCGAGTGAGAGCGGCGATTCGAGAGTTCGCCTAGTCATACCGAGGCGCGACTCCGCCTCTGGCTAGAATCCCGAAGTTGGCTGCCTTCCCCGGTAGCTCAATTGGTAGAGCATCCGGCTGTTAACCGGAGGGTTGTAGGTTCGAGTCCTACCCGGGGAGTCCGAAGCAGGAAATCTGGTGATTTCCTGCTTTTTACTTTGAGAACCGAGTTGCGCCTTCGGCGCTGGCTCGGCCTGCTCCTCGTGAGTGCGGCGGGCTGCCGCCAATGTGAGCAGAGCTCGAGCGTGGGAAAGAACGATCGCGCGGCTGCGGGAATGGGTCGCTGGCCGGCGGTCAGCGATTGGAGCAGTTACAGGTTCTCTGGCCGTTGTAGCGCTGCTCGAAGGGGCGGCCGCAGCGAGCGCATAAAGGCGGTACAACTCGCGCCCAGACCAGGATTGCCTGCATGGAGACTGCCCAGAAGACGAGGTAAGGAAGGAATGGCAGCCAGCTGGTCATGATCTACGTATCGGATGCTCCTGCAAACAGATTAGACCTCCAACGTTAAGGCGGAGTAAGAAAACCGCCGCATATCGACATGTTTGCAGACCACCGGAGGGCGGTACAATCGTAACTGTGACTTGGCTTGTATACGGCCTTTTCGCGACCGCCGTTGCCGTGCTGGTGGCCGCTGAATGGCCGCGGCTATTCGGACGCTTGTCCAGAGCTCCGTTGGTGGGCCGGTATTCGGCCAGAAAGCGGCGCCGCAGGCGCGAGCGTGCGCACCTGGTGCTCGTCGAGGATGACGAGGCCGATGAGCTCGCCGAGGACCGAGAGGCCTTCGCCGAGAGTGTGGTCAGGGATCTGGAGCGGTTGCCGACGATCGACGATCGCGACTGAGCCCGCCGGCTCGGGTCTACTTGGCGATCGAGATGGAGACCTTCAGTTTGGCCGTGTTCGGCAAGAGCCGGCTGGAGTTCTCGTCGTTCTTCGTTTCCTGGTAGTCGGACGCGCTCACGACCAGCTGGCGCCTACCGGCCCCGAGCGATTTGGCGTTGATGATCGTCTCGCCTGTGCGGGAGTCGTAGACGGACGAGAGCTGACGCGCTCCGGCGGTCGCTGAGATCGAGCTCGGATCGACGCCTGAGCCGCTGTCGCTGATCTTCACGATCAACACGCCGGCCCGGCGCGAGAGCACGCGGATTCGGGGCGGTTTTGTGTCATCGACCCAGAAACGGAACCGGTATCGTCCGGCTCTCGCTGCGGAGGTGGTGTCGAATACGACGTAGTAGACACCTGCGGCCGGGCGCAGGGCGCCGGCAACCGGCTCGGGCATGTCAAAGCTGTTGAGGTACGGGTTGACGTTGATCGGCAAGGCTGTGAGGCCGGCCAGCTTGCTCTCGTTGCTGCCGCGAACGATCCGAGGAGAGACCGATACGCCGCTAGCGTGTGAGATGACGACGACGCCGAAGTTCTGGTGTCCGCGGGCGAGCGAGAGGCGAAATACTTGCTCGGGCCCTTTCAACAGCTGACGCGCGCCCGGCGCGAGCTCGGGATACAAGTAGCTGCTGACAAGCGCCGTCTCGCCTCTTGTGTCGCCCCGAAAGACCCCGGTGCGGGCGAGTTTGGTCTTCCTTTTCTGGCCGAGGTGCGACGCGAAGACGTGTGACCAGAAGGGAATGCGCCTAATCTGGCCGGCGCAGGTCAGCTCGATCCAGCCGTCGAGGTCGCCCTGCCGGGCCTTGCTTGTCGAGCGCATTGTCAGTGGAAGGGTTCCAGGAACGGTTACCGAGGCCGGCGCCTGAAGCGCGGTACCGGAAACCGACTCGGAACGGCGAGCCCGGACTGCGCAGGAGCCCACCGCTGCGCCCCCATCCTCGAGCCTGACCGTCCGCGTCGCGCTGTGTCCGCGCTTGACCAGGCCGAAGCTGAACGACGAGGGAGAGGCGAAGACAAGCGGTTGGTTCGCGGCCAGCAGGGCAATTCGTCCACCGCCTTCGCGCAGGGGAGAAAGCTCGCGCCCGCTCGAGGTTCTGACCGGCGTGCCGGTGAGTACGAGCGCCGACTTGATCTGCGTGACGCTCCAGCTCGGGTGCAGCTGGCGCAGGAGCGCCGCGGCGCCGGCGACATGCGGCACGGCTGCGCTGGTGCCGTCGGCTGTCTCCCAGGAGCCCTCGTTCTTGGCGGTCGAGGAGGCGACCTCCAGGCCCGGCGCCGTTACGTTCGGCTTGAGGAGAAGACCGTACGGTGTTGGGCCCGACGAGGAGAAGGAAGCGATCCGATCTTTCCCCGAGGCCGTGCTGGCGCTCGAGGAGGCGCCGACCGTAATGGCACTCGCTGCGCTTCCGGGCGAGCTGATCGAACCCCGGCCGTTCTCGTCGAATTCGTTTCCCGCCGCCGCGACGACAACGACGCCTGCTGCGCTCGCAGCATCAACCGCCCGCGCGACGATGTCGTTGCGAGGGGAGATCTCCGCTTCGCCGATGGAGAGGTTGATCACGTTCATTCCGTCGGATACGGCGGCCTCGATCGCGGCGACGATCTCGGGCGAGTTCCCGTTGAGTCCGAAATTCTCGGTCGGGATGGTCAGAGCCTTGTAGTTACCGAGATAGGCACGCGGCGCCACACCCGAGAGGATCCGCGTATCGCCGGCGATCTTCGCGCTCGTGCCGGCGTTCCCCGCCGCGATGCCGGCGACAAAGGTGCCGTGGGAGGAAAGCTTCGGATCCACGGGCAGAGAGGCGTTGGCATAGTCGAGCCCGGAGGGGGCGAAGGCGCGGGCGACTATGACCTTCGCCGTCGTGAAGGCGCTGTCTCCCTTCGGGAAGCCGCTGGGATAGACGTACCCGCTCGGGTTGAAGTAGGGATGCGTCTCGTCGACTCCGTCGTCGATTATGCCGATCTTGATTCCCTGCCCCGCGGTCGCGAGGTCAGTGCCCCAGAGATCGGGGGCGCCGACAGCCGAGACGTTGCCGGGCACGCTCGTCTCCATCGCCCGGTAGCGATAGGAGGGATAGACGTGGGCGACGCCGGCCAGCGCGGTCAGGCGCGAGACCTCATCGGCTGGAAGCGTCAGCGCGAGGCCGTTGGCGACGATTCGGTAATGCCGGCGCACCTGAGCGCCCGGAATAGCGGTCTCGATCAGGCGCGAGAGAGAGGTCTGGTCGGAGCTGAGACGCGCCAGGTAACTGTGGCTGAAACCGGCGCGAAGATCTAGGTTCCTGGTCCGCTTCGAGCCGAGCAGGCCGGCGCGATACGCGCTCGCGAGCGACGGCGCGGGGAGCGTCACCACGACCTCGGTCTGAGGCGCGACTACCGGAATCGTCGCCGAACTGCCCGCGCTGGAGAGTGCGAGCAAACAGAACAAAGCTACGAGCAGCGCCTTCAAGCCTTCGAATCCTACGCAACCAGATCGAGTCGGCCTACGCGGCCTCGACTCGATCTCGCCTGAAAGCAATCCTCCCGGCTAACGCAAAGCTCTGGTCCGTGGTACTGACCGCCCGTGAGAGGGCGGCTAGAATGTCGAACCGCGCGGATGTGGCGGAATTGGTAGACGCGCACGGTTCAGGTCCGTGTGGGCGAAAGCTCGTGGAGGTTCAAGTCCTCTCATCCGCATTCTCTACGTGTCCGAATGCTGCACTTACTTGGGCAGTTCGGCGAGTACCCAGTCGGCGTGCTTGGCCGGATCGACCTTGGGCCAGACCTTGGCCACCTTGCCTTCGGCGTCGATCAAGTAGGTCGAGCGGACGATGCCGAGGAAGCTCTTGCCGGCGAAATGCCTTGGCTGCCAGGCGCCGTAGCGCTCGATCACCTCGTGCTCGGGATCGGAGAGGAGCGTGAAGGGAAGAAGGTATTTCGCCTTGAAGCGCTCGTGCGAAGAGACGCTGTCGGCGCTGACGCCGAGTACGACCGCGCCGCGGCGCTCGAACTCGCCCCAGGCGTCGCGGATAGCGCACGCTTCCTTCGTACAACCGGGCGTGTCGTCCTTGGGATAGAAGTAGAGGATGACGGGCTTGCCCCGGTAGTCGGAGAGCCGCACACTCTCGCCGCCGTCGGTCTCGAGCTCGAAGTCCGGTGCCATTTCGCCTTCCGCGATCATCTCGCGCAGCCTCCATTCGGCAGGTAGCGTGTTCGTTGTGAATCTCCTACCCGACCCGGCCAACACGAGAACCCGACTCGATTCGCCGCTCCCGAACACGGGGAAGAGGGGCTCGTGAGATCACGCGGCAAAGAGCACCGCACCCTTCGCGCCTTCGCGATCATCCTCGCGATCGTCTGCCTGATCGTGATCTTCCAGCTCTACGCGACCCTGATGGTCGCCGCCATCCTGCTCCAGATCGCCTTCTTTCTCGCCGTCGCCTTCTTCCTTTACCTGCTCTGGCGCGAGCGGAGGGGAGAGATCGCGCTTTGGCCGGCTCGAGCGCAGTGGGCGTTTTACGGCGCTGCGCTGGTTGCGCTGGCGAATATCGGGCTCTACTTTGGAGCGCGCCTGTTCGCGACTCACAGTCTCAAGATCGACGGCTTGACGGGCGTCGCCTGGCTGCTCGTCTTTCCACTCTGCGGCCTCGCGATCTGGCGCGCCTGGCGCGAGCAGCACACGTACTACTAGGTCAGACCACGACTACGCTGACGAGAGCAGCATGACCAGATCGCTCAGCGAGCAGCTGCAGTCGCTTCCGACCGCGCCCGGCGTGTATCTCTTCCACGGCGAGAAGGGGGAGGTGCTCTACGTGGGCAAGGCGAAGTCGCTGCGCTCGCGCGTGAGCAGCTATTTCCGCCGCGGCGGCGACGGGCGTCCCGGGATTCCTCGGCTTGTCGAGCGAGTGGTCGAGATCGAGACGATCGTGACCCGAAACGAGGTCGAGGCGCTGCACCTCGAGCAGAACCTCGTCAAGCGGCACCGCCCGCCGTTCAACATCCGCCTGCGCGACGACAAGTCGTTTCCCTATGTCGCCGTGACGGTGGAGGACGAGTACCCGCGCGTGATGTTCACTCGTGAGCGTCACCGGCGCGGGGTTCTCTACTTTGGCCCCTTCGCGAATGCCAAGAAGGTACGAGGCACGCTCGACGTGCTCAATCGCGTCTTTCGCTTCCGCCCCTGCGAAGGACCGAAGCCGGGACGGCGCTCGGGCATCCCGTGCCTCGACTACCACATCGACCGCTGTTACGCGCCCTGTGTCGGGCTGATCTCGCCCGCCGATTACGGAGCCCTGATCGACGGGGTGATCGAGTTCCTCTCCGGTCACACCGACCCGATTCAGGAGAGCCTCGCGCGTTCGATGCAGGAGGCCGCCGACGACCAGCGCTTCGAGGAAGCGGCTCGCTACCGAAACAGGCTGGTGGCCGTGAGGCACCTGCTCGAGCGCCAGGCGGCCGATCTTCCCGGCGAGGGGAGCGCGGACGTGCTGGGGCTCGCGCTGGAGGGCGATCGGGCCGCCGTTCAGGTCTTTCCGTTGCGCGACGGGCGCATGGTCGATCGGCATGGCTTTCACCTGGAAGGCGTGGCCGGGCAGGACGAGGCGGCGCTGGTGGAGGCCTTCTGCCTCGAGTACTACGGATCGACGCCGGTGATTCCGCCGCTGATCGTCGTTCCACCGGCGGCAGGCGGCCTGCAAGCCGTGGCCGACTTCTTGAGCGAGCTGCGCGGTGCGCGGGTCGAGTTGCGCGCGCCGGCGCGGGGCGATAAGCGGCGTCTGCAAGAGTTGGCAAGCGAGAACGCCAGGCTGGCTCTCGTCTCCGAGGCCCGTGCCCGCGAGACGGGGCGCCTGCGCAGAATCGAGGCGCTCGAGGAGCTGCGCGAGGCTCTGAACCTGGAGAGCCTGCCGATCAGGATCGAGTGCTTCGACGTCTCCAATCTGCAGGAAGCCTCGCCCGTGGCCTCGATGGTCGTCTTCCGCGACGGGATGCCGCTCAAGGCTCACTACCGCAAGTTCTCGCTGCGAACGCTCTCCGGGCAGAGCGACGTTGCCGGCATGAAAGAGGCGCTCACTCGCCGCTTCGCACACCTCGGCTCGCCCGGTGAGGGCGACTTTGACGAGAGCTTCGCGGCGCTGCCGAATCTGGTCGTCGTCGACGGTGGCAAGCCCCAACTGGGCGCTGCCCTCGAAGCGCTGGGCAAGGCGCCCGAGACGGAGCGCATCGCTGTCGTCTCACTGGCCAAGCGCGAGGAGGAGGTGTTCGTTCCCGGATTTTCCAAGCCGGTGCGCCTCGATCGCCATTCGCCGGGCCTCCAGCTCCTGCAGCGCCTACGCGACGAGGCTCACCGCTTTGCCATCGGCTACCACCGCCAGCGCCGCTCGAACGAATCGTTCAGCTCGCTTTTCGACGAGCTGCGCGGGGTTGGTCCGGCGCGGCGGCGCGCGATCCTGAACCACTTCGGCTCGCCCGAGCGCTTCCTTGCGGCGAGCGCCGAGGAGCTGGCCGCGGCGCCCGGGCTGCCCGAGAAGACGGCGCGCCAGATCTATGCGCAGCTGCATAAGGCAGGGGGCGCCTGACTCTCGCCGGACGAGTCAGGGCGAGCGCGGCCTACGGCGTTTCGGGCCGGAGCCGGAGCGTCCCTTCTCCTGAGTCACGAAGCGCTGGAAGCGGAAGGTGTGGAAGAAGATGAGGATCGAGCCGAAGCCGAGCACGATGTTGATCAGGCTCGTGAACAGTCTCGTGCCGACGCTGTAGGCGACGATCATCGAGCCCGAGGCGGCACCGTGCAGAACGGTTACCAGCAGCGCCTGCTCGGTGCCGATTCCCGAGGGGCTGATCGGCAGCAGCGTGGCCAGGTTCGACGTGCCCTGGGCCAGCAGGGAGTTGTGCAGTGTCGCGGGCATGTGAAAGGCGAGCAGCGCGAAGAAGACGATCGCCAGGCGCAGCGCCCAGTCGCCCAGCTGCCAGGGGAAGATGTGGCGAAAGTAGAAACGCCAGTCGAGCAGGCCCGTCAAGCCCTGGCGAACGCGCTCCTTGAACTCCCGGATCGACACCCAGGCCCAGAGCACCAGGGCCGTAATGACGAGAATGACGGTGCTGACGATGATGATCGCCGCCCTGGGGTGTGCGAAGAACCATCTGAAGTCGAAGGCCGGCCGGTTGGGTAGAAGGGTGTGGCCGGGCAGTACTCCTTCCCAGAGGAGGAAGAGGAAGAAGAGGCCGGCCATCAGTGTGTCGAACGGAGCGCGAACGAGAATGGTCGAGGCGACCGTGGTGTAGGTGCTGCCCGGAAGACGGCGCTTGACGATCACCACGCGAACCGCGTCGCCGCCATGCGCCGGTACTACCGAGCCGACCGCAACACCGGCACAGAGAGCGCCGAAGACGGTTGGGAAAGAAGAACGCTTCCGCGGGTAGGCCGCGATGATCGAGTTCTGCCAGGCGCGGGCGGCGCAACCGATCTTGAGCACCTGCAAGACGGCGACGACGGCCAAGAAGCTCCACCTGACATCCGTCAGGTGGTCGAAGAAGACGTGCACGCCGCGGAGGACCGCGTGAAGCGAGAATGCGAGTGGGATGAGCACTGAAACTCCCTAATGCGTCGCTTTTCGTCTTGCCCGGGTCATCCCCGTGAGAGCTAGTCGCCGGCGTCCATGTACGGATAGCGATAGTCCGTCGGCGAGACGAGCGTCTCCTTCACGGCGCGCGGGCTCAGCCAGCGGATCAGGTTCCACATCGAGCCGGCCTTGTCGTTCGTTCCGGAGGCGCGAGCTCCGCCGAATGGCTGCTGGCCGACGATCGCCCCGGTCGGCTTGTCGTTGATGTAGAAGTTGCCCGCCGCGTGCCGTAGTGCCTGCTCGGCTTCGGCCGCCGCCGCTCGGTCGGTCGCGAAGACGGCGCCTGTGAGGGCATAGGGCGAGGTGCTGTCTACCAGCTCGAGCGTCTCCGTCCAGCGCCGCTCGTCGTAGGGGTAGACCGTGAGAATCGGCCCGAACAGCTCCTCGCGGATGAGCCTGCAGCGGGGGTCGCTTGTCTCGATCACGGTCGGTTCGATGAACCAGCCGACGCTCCCTTCGTAGCCGCCGCCGGCCACGATCTCCATCTCGGGCGCTGCCTTAGCCTCCTCGATCGCCTTCGAGAGCGAGTCGAAGGAGGCCTTGTCGATGACGGCGCCCATGAAGTTCTCGAAGTCGCCGACGTCGCCCATCTTGATCTTCGGAACCTCGGCACTGAGGCGCTCGCGCAGAGCGGGCCAGAGATTCGAGGGAACGTAGAGGCGCGACGAGGCCGAGCACTTCTGGCCCTGGTATTCGAACGATCCGCGCAGCGCCTGGGCGAAGAGCGCATCAGGATCGGCCGAGGGGTGCGCGACGATGAAATCCTTGCCGCCGGTTTCGCCGACGATCCGCGGGTAGTTCTTGTAGCTCTCGATCTGAGCGCCGATCGTGCGCCAGATCGCCTGGAAGACCGCGGTCGAGCCGGTGAAGTGCACGCCGGCCAGCGCGGGGCTGGTGAGCGCCGTCTTCGAGACCGAGGCGCCGTCGGCGAAGACCAGGTTGATCACACCGTCGGGAAGGCCGGCCTCCTTCAGCAGGAGCATCAGGTAGTAGGCGGAGAGCGCAGCGCTCGAAGCCGGTTTCCAGACAACCGTGTTTCCGGCCAGCGCGGGGCTGGTGGGGAGGTTGCCCGCGATCGAGGTGAAGTTGAAGGGTGTGATGGCGAGCACGAAGCCCTCCAGGGGCCTGTACTCCATCCGGTTCCACACTCCGGCGGCCGAGCGGGGCTGGTCGTCGTAGATGCGCTCCAGGAAATGCACGTTGAAGCGCCAGAAGTCCACCAGCTCGCAGGTCGAGTCGATCTCGGCCTGGTGGGCGGTCTTCGACTGGTTGAGCATCGTCGCAGCGTTCAAGCGCTGGCGCCAGGGGCCCGCGAGCAGCTCGGCGGCGCGCAGGAAGATGGCGGC